>DATNDF010000071.1 GCA_035607015.1 Candidatus Angelobacter sp.
ACTATACGTGGATCAGCGGCTGGTATCCCGGCACCACGACGCATTATGTTTACGACGGGAAGCGGGTGATCCAGGAGCGGACGAGCAATCCGACGGTGAGCTACACGCGGGGCGCGGACCTGTCGGGTTCATTGGAAGGCGCGGGTGGCATCGGCGGCTTGCTGTCGCGCAGCCATGCGTATCAATCCGGGAGCGGGAGCTTCACGAACCACAATTATTATCATGCCGATGGAAACGGGAACATCACCTACATGGTGGACACCAATCAAAGCATGGTGGCGAGTTATCGGTACGATCCGTTTGGGAACACGATTTCATCGAGCGGCACGTTGTCGGGGGTGAACGTGTATCGGTTCAGCTCGAAGGAACGGCACAACAACAGCGGGATGTATTACTACGGCTACCGTTGGTATGATCCCAACCTCCAACGGTGGCCAAATAGAGACCCGTTGGGTGAGTTCCCTGACGGCCCGAACTTGTATGCCTTCGTCGGCAACAATCCGTTAACCAGAGTGGACATTGACGGGCTGACGTGGCGGAGCAACTGGGACTTCTTCTGGGATTGGGCGCTTGGTCGCGGTGGCAACAACCGTAACTACAATGACGGCTCGACGGAGTCGGGCGAAATGAAGAACTCGCCCGGCGGTCAAGCGATGCGTGACAAGTTTTACAAAGGCGGCTGTAAAGACTTCAACAACGGCAACTATGGCACGGGCAGAGCAGCCTGGGATACGCTCGTCAATCCGTCCACGGCTGACTGGTCTGGCACGGGCGCTCAAGTAGGAGGCTTTGGCGGAGCTACTGCGACGGACAACGGCAACGGCACGGTCACGTTCTGCATTCCAAACGTCGCGGGAACGCACTCGTTCTTCTATCACATCGTCCCCGACCGCAGCGGCACGACCGGCCCAGGAAGAAACATCAAGCAGACCATCTGCTGGACAGAGCCGATAGACAAAAGCAAGTGCCCGTGCCCGAAATGAGAAATCCTCTTTTGAAATGCGCGCTTGGTCTGAGCTTGTTCAGCATGTTCACCGGTTGCGGAAAACCGCCAAACAACTCTGACGTGCCGGGAACTTATGTTGCTGAATATCCGTTCGCGACGGAGAGCGTGACCATTAAAGACGGTGGCAAGTTCGACCAAACCATCAAAGTCAAAGCGAGTGGCAAGGTGGCGACAACAAATGGAACGTGGCGCTTCGACGCCAAAGATGGAGACATCTACTTCAGCGAAGAGTTCATGGTGGTTGTGGATGGCTTTGGTGAAATGGTCACGAACTTCGACACCCCCACCAGGAAAGCCATCTCAATCCTGCCGGTGCGCCGCTCGTTTGGGAAAATGCAAATCGGCGTTGATCCACGCATTCCTTACAAGAAGCTGCCGAGCGCGTCACCGTAAGCGAAACCGCCGGTGACCTCGACAGCCTTGCAACGTCGCATCCGCGTTCTCCTTTGGATCTTCATCGCCGGCTTGGTCATCAGCGGCGCGACGGCAATCCCGCTCGAAACGGAAGTCAACTTGCTGGCTCGAATCATCGGCGCAAACGACAGCGCCAACTTGGAACAACCAGGCTTGCTTCGTTGGCTCGCTCTTGTGCGCGACGGCATCGTGGCAACCAACGCCAAATATCCGTTCATCGGCTACGGCACGGACTGGCTGGCGTTCGGGCACTTCGTCATTGCAATCGCGTTCATCGGGCCGTTGCGCGATCCCGTGAAGAACGTTTGGGTTGTCGAGTTCGGGATGATTGCATGCGCGCTGGTCGTGCCGTTCGCGCTGGTGATGGGAGGCGTTCGCGGAATCCCGTTCGGCTGGCGATTGATTGATTGCTCATTCGGAATTTTCGGAATCATCCCGCTTTGGTTCTGCCGTCGACTCATCAAGCAACTCGCGGAAGCGAACCAAACCGTCCGTCCCGCACAAACGGTGTAAGGAATCTGGCTCGCCTCAGGCCGGCTCGATAGAAGGTCGGCCACCCGCGCCTGCCGCACAGCCCTGGCGCTACGTCTTCGCTGCGGAGTGCGGAACGTCCAGAGCCAGAGCGTGCGCCCCTTCCACCCCCGCACCCTCTGGCTCTGGCCGCTCCTTCGCTCAGACTCCGGCCAGGGCTGCTAGCGGCCCGCCGCCCTTAAAGACACCCCCGGCGGGCGCTCCGTGTCACGCTGGCTGCTAAGAAGGGAAGGCAGCCAGCGCGCCACTCCGCGCAGGTGGCTGCACCGGGGGCGGGCCAACCGGAATAGTGGCGCTCGCCGACTCGCGCCAGAGCTTCGCACGTTCGAGCGTCGCGGTTGCAATCGTGGCGTTTCGGGTGTTCGCGCGTGGCGACAGGCTTCGTTCGCAGTGAGCGCTCGCAATGGAATTGAATGCGCTGTCGCGCGCGGCAACGTCAGTGCGTCACGCTCAAAGCTCACTGCGCCCGCCGCCCCGCTTCGTCTGTCATCGCGTGCTGTTCGGAAATGTCAGTGTTCACGACGCCGGCAGCTTCGCTGCCGAGGTTTGGCAACGGGTTGTCCGCGTCATGGCCGATGCGTGGCCGTGTTGGAGTTCGGAAGTTCCCGGATTGCTTTTAGAATGGGATGACTGGCAACGGCCACGCTCGCGGGAAAACTTCGACGCGCGCGTTGCAATCGAACGTCGCGGGCCAAGTCAGATTGCTGATGCGCTCTAGCGCCGCGCGGCGCACCGCGATTGCTTGCCCCGGTAACGACCCCCAAGCAATCGCTGCTTCGCCGTCGTCCGAGCCGCTGAAATCACAAGGCACGCGTTACCCCTTAGCGTGGTAAGGATTTTGTGTCCGCTACGCGGCCACGCAACCGCCGCGCGGTTGACCGGGAATGTTCCGGCCATCTTCCCGGACACGTCCAGCAACTGTCTGCTGACGCGGCCAGTCCACGACCGCAAACAGTCCGGGGACAGGCAGCGGCTAAGGAAAGGAAGCGTTCAGTTCCCGGTCGCGGACTGGGCAACCAACGCGTTGACGACCTCGATGATTTTGTCCTGCTGACGGCGGGGCAGCTTGGCCACGCGGTCGAAGACCTGGCCGAGCTTGCCGCCGGGCGTGACCGCCCGGCCTGGCTTCGGCTCGCCGAGCAGTTCATGCACGGTGACGCCGAGCGCCTTGGCCATCGGCGCGAGAACATCCGAGCGCGGAATCTGCCCGCTGCGTTCCCAATAGCTGACGTTGGTGTTGGACTCGCCGATTTGCTTGGCGAGTTCACGCACGGACAACCCGGCTGCTTCACGCAGCCGCCGCAAGTTGGACTTCGTTGCCATGAGCGCACCATAAAGCCGGTCTGAAAATAAAGCTTGCATGTGCGCAGTATATTGCGCACTCATGGGCAATGCAATCACACTTGACACTCTTTTCAGAAACGGAGGCAGCCGATGGCCTGGCGCATTCCTGAATCTGAAATCGAGCGCGTGAAGCGCCAGACCGATTTGCTGGCGCTGGTGCGCAGCCGGGGCATCGAGTTGAAGCCGCACGGCGCGAAAGACTTCATCGGACGCTGTCCGTTCCACGACGACCAGGCCAATCCCAACTTCATCGTCAGCCCGGCCAAGGGACTCTTTCACTGCATGGCGTGCGGCGCGGCGGGCAACGCCATCCAGTTCGTCGAGCGGCACGACGGCTTGAGCAGCTTTCGTCACGCCTTCGAGTTGTTGAACCAGGGCGGCGCGGCGGCGTTCACGCCCGCGCCGGCCTCCGTGCCGCGGCTGCCCTGTCCGCTCGATCCGGCGGCGGAGGACGCGGCGCTGTTCAGCCAGGTGACGGCTTACTATCACGAACGCCTGAAACAGTCCGCGCCGGCACGCGCTTACTTGCGTTCGCGCGGACTCGGCAGCGATGAACTCATCGCGCGTTTTCAACTCGGCTTCGCCGACCGCACGCTGGGTCTGCGGCTGCCGGACAAGAACCGCCAGGCGGGACAGACGTTGCGCTCGCGGCTCACGCGGCTGGGCCTGTGGCGCGACAGCGGGCACGAACACTTCAACGGCTGCATCGTCGTGCCGCTCTTGGACGCGGCGGGAAACGTCGTGAGCTTCTACGGCCGTCGGGCGCAACGCGGCGAGATGAAACACCTTTACCCGCCCGGGCCGCATCGCGGCTTGTTCAACCGCGACGGCATTCGCAACGCGGAGGAAGTGATCCTCTGCGAAGCGGTGTTGGACGCGCTGACGTTTTGCAACGCGGGCTTCGCCAACACGACTTGCACGTTCGGAACGGAAGGTTTTACCGACGAGCTTTGGGAAGCGTTGCGCCAGGTGCGGCGCGTGAAGCTGGCTTACGATGCGGACGACGCGGGCGAGCGGGCGGCGCAGCGCGACGCGGAGCGGTTCAGAGCGCACGGCGTCGAAGTCTTTCGCATCAAGTTCCCGCACGGCATGGATGCCAACGAATACGCGCAGAAGGTGAAGCCCGCCGACAAATCGCTGGCGCTCTTGTTGAACTCAGCACAGTGGCTTGGCGCTGGCACACGACCACCAACGCCGCCACCGGCAGAGCCGTTGAAACACGTCGCAATGGTAGTGGACGAACTGACGGGCGAGCCGTTGCCCATCGTGGACAAGGAGAGTTTGGAAACGGGCGTCGGCTGGTCGCCGTCGCCGTTCGTTCCCGCTCCTTACTCGGAAGTCGTCGCGCAGGCTGCTTCTCTTTCTTTAGCTGCTTCTGTTAGCGGCTCACAGGAGACGGCGGCTAAAGAAGAAAAGCCGCCAGCGCCAACGATGCCCACGCTTGAGCAACGCGGCGATGCGTGGTTCATGGAACTGGAAGGCCGCGAGTATCGCGTGGCGGGTTTGGAAAAGACGTTGGGCACGGACGCGCTGAAAGTCGCGTTGCGACTTCACCACGGCGAACGCTTTCACCTGGATCAAGTGGACTTGTGCCGCGACGCGGAGCGCCGCCGTTTCATCGAACGCGCCGCCGAGGAAACCGGACTCACCGCCGACTTGTTGAAGCGCGACGTTGCGCGCTTGTTGCTCGCGGTCGAACAGGCGCAAGCCGAGCTTGCCAAACCGCAGGCGCAAGCCGCCCACGTCGTCACGCTCACGCCGGAGGAACGCGAAGCGGCGTTGACCTGGTTGCGCGAGCCGAATCTCATCGGGCGTTTGCGCGAGGCGTTCCACCAGGCGGGCATCATCGGCGAGGAAAGCAACACGCTCATTGCGTATCTCGCGGGCGTGTCGCGCAAACTGGAAAGGCCGCTGGCCATCATCATTCAGAGCGCGAGCGCGGCGGGCAAAACGACGTTGATGGACGCGGTGCTGTCGTTCTTCCCGGAGGAGGAGCGCGTCAAATACTCCGCCATGACCGGCCAGAGTCTTTACTACCTGGGCGAGACGAGTCTCAAACATAAAATCCTCGCGGTCGTGGAGGAAGCGGGCGCGGAGCGCGCCAGCTACGCGCTCAAACTTTTGCAGAGCGAAGGCGAACTCACCATTGCCTCGACTGGCAAAGACCCCACGACCGGCAAGATGGTCACGCAGGAATATCACGTCGAAGGCCCGGTGATGATCTTCCTGACGACGACCGCGATTGATCTGGACGAGGAACTGCAAAACCGTTGCCTGACGCTGGCGGTGGACGAGAGCGCCGAGCAGACCGGGCGCATTCATCGCGTGCAACGCGAGCGCCGCACGCTCGCGGGCCTGCTCGCGCACGAGCAGCGCAAGGACCTGTTGAAGCAACTGCGCGACGCGCAGCGGCTCTTGTCGCCGCTCCATGTCGTCAATCCGTTCGCGCCCGCGCTCACGTTCGCCACGGCGCGCACGCGCAACCGCCGCGACCACGAAAAATATCTCACGCTCATTGACGCCATCGCGCTGCTTCACCAGCACCAGCGGCAACGCGGCCAGCACCTCGTCAACGGTCGCGTCGTCGAGTTCGTGGAAGTCACGCTCGATGACATCGCGCTGGCGAACGAGCTCGCGCCGGAAGTCTTGGGCCGTTCGCTCGACGAACTGCCGCCGCAGACGCGGCGCTTGCTCGCCGTCATCCGCGAGCTGATGAAAGGCAAACGCAAGGAACGCGCCGCGAAAGGCGCAACGACGTTCAGTCGAAAAGAACTGCGCGACCTCTGCGGCTGGAGTCTGACGCAAGTGCGCGTTCACCTGGAACGCCTCGTTGAACTCGAATATCTGGCGACGCGCCACGCGCGCCTGAACAACCAGTTCCTCTACGAACTGTTGTTCGACGTGGACGCGCCCGAAGCGGTCGCGCACGTCGGCTTGATCACCGTGGAGGAACTGCGGGTCGGTTACACCGCGCCGCTGGCGGGTTTGGACTCGCGGTTGGCGGAGCAAAGCACGCGGTTGGCGGCGGTTGGCGCAAGCCCCCCGCCACCGGTTTTAACCAATGCCAGCGCGAGTTTTTGAACCGGTTGGCGGGTTGGCGGGTTCGCACATCTGGAGTGCGAGCCGCGACCGCCCTTGTAACTCAAATCATCAATCGTAAATCGTATGGGAGGCCCGAAAGGTTTTGCCGGAGCAATGAAGCTTGCCGAGCGCGCCAAAGACCAGCGCGGCGGCCAGGACAAACACCCCGACCACTACGACCGCAGCGCGCCCGACGCGCTGGGGTCGTGGCACGATGCCTATCTCGAAGCCCTCGCCATCCGCAACTACGCGCCCACCACTGTCGAGCATCGCCGCTACACTTTGAAACTCTTCTTCACCTGGGCGGCGGAGCGCGACCTTACGAACGCCGCGCAAATCACGCGGCCCATCCTGGAAAACTTCCAACGCTGGCTCTGGCGCTACCAGAAACCCAACGGCCAGCGCATGGGCTGGAGCACGCAGCGCGAACACCTCGGCACGCTCAAAGACTTTTGCCGCTGGCTCACGCGGCAGAACGTCATCCTCCACAATCCGGCGAGCGAGCTTGAACTGCCGCGACCGGAAAAACGTCTGCCCCAGGAAGTCCTCACGCTCTCCGAAGTCGAGCGATTGCTCGCCGTGCCGGACGTGGACGATCCGCTTGGCGTGCGCGATCGCGCGATGCTTGAACTCTTTTACTCGACCGGCCTCCGGCGCACCGAACTTTGCCGCGTCGAACTCTCCGACGTGAACGCCGAGCGGCGCACACTTCATGTGCGTTTGGGCAAGGGCAAGAAAGACCGCGTCGTGCCCGTCGGCGCGCGCGCCGTCGCGTGGCTCGAACGCTACTTGAAAGAAGTCCGTCCGCGTCTCTGTCTCGACACGCGCACGCCGGCGTTGTTCCTCACCGGCTACGGCGAGGCGTTCAATCCCGACGTGCTTTCGCGCATGGTCAGCGCGTGGCTCAAGCAAGCCGGGTTGAAGCGCAAAGGCTGCTGCCACGTCCTGCGCCACAGTTGCGCGACGCACATGCTGGAGAACGGCGCGGACATCCGCTTCATCCAGCAGTTGCTCGGTCACGAGAAGCTCGACACCACCGCCATCTACACGGAAGTGAGCATCAAGCAGCTTCAAGAAGTTCACGCGCGTTGCCATCCGTCCGCGAAAGTCGCGGAGAAAAAACCGCTTTCGCAATCCGGGCCGAACGAGTAATCTCGCGCCGTGATTGCAGGCGCTCAAAGTTGCCTTCCTCTTTTAGCCGCCGAGCCGCTGTCAGCGGCTTCACGCGGCGCGTTCGCGCCGACGCGGGCGACCTCCCCTCGAAAAACTCGCGCCCGGAATCTTTGCCCGACCGCATCGGGTCGCTCGTCCCGGCAACGCCGCGTTCGCCCAATAATCACGCCCGGTTCACGGCCTTGCGGCTACGGAACTGCATCGGGTCGGCGCAAATGGCCAAATAGAGATCCGATCAATGAACTCGGATTTCGGGTCCTGCACCACGGCGCAGGGAGCGTAAATGGTAGTTCAGGTCCGAATTTATACACGTTTGTGCGCAATGAGCCCGTTTTCGCCATGGATCCATTTGGTCTTAGCTTGTGGGTCTGCACCAGCCGCGCGTTTGGAATTATCGGAATCAGCCACGTTTACATGTGGGATGATCGAAAAGAGACGCCTAAAGGAAAGCACGACTGCTCTATGCAAGGGAGCAGTGGGAATCCTAACACGCACGACGACAGCCTCAAAGGCCCTCTTCCTGGATCAGGGGAAGGATTCGATCTTTGGTACGGTGATATAGATTCAGGGGTGAGCTGCCAGCGCATCCCAAACAGCAATGGCAAAGAAGACGCGGCGATCAAATGTTGTAGAGATAAGGCCAACAAGAGGATTTGGTTTCCAGGTCTCAATGATTGCCACAACCCTCTCGACAAGTGTCTAACAGCACCGCCTCCGGCAGGGGCGGGAATTCCCGCATCGGACATTCCGCCGCATAAACGATTCGGAAAGAACCGAGGTGTCGATTGAGGCCCGCTTTGTTCAGTGCTCTCGCATTCCTCGCTCTCTGTGGCTGCGCCGCAGGTTCAATCCAGATTCCTGGAGAGAATTTGCGTTCGAAGCCGCTGCCTTATCCAGAGTTCTCGAAATACTTGGAAGCGCGAGTGCATGCCCCTGTTTACCAAATCGGATTTCAGAGAGATTCGACCGGCTCGAAGCTTTTCATCACCTTTTATTTCCGAAAAGGCAATGAAGCCGCTCATCGCACGCTAATAGTTACGCGGGATGGAATCAAAGAAGTTCCGGGTTACCACATAGTCTGGTACGACGATCTGGAAACTCCGGTGTTCCGATTGGAAGGCGGCAAGCAGTGGTACGAGGGTCAGGGGAGCTCGTCCAGATTCTTCTCCCGATTCGAAGACGCTAATTACGTTTTTAAAGCGGGCGCGGTAATTCCATTCGAATCGATTTGGGCTAGAATCATGGGAGTTTCGGGCGGAGATTTTGTGGTGCTCAAATTCCGAGACAAGCCGGGCTGGATCGTTTCTACGCCTGAGAATCCCAAGCAACCAGTCGTGGAGCTGCCACACGATTTAGATCATCCCCAAGGCGCTTACGCAACAGCAGACAGCTTGATTATATTCGGCACATGGAGGCCAGCTCAATCAGGATACCTCGTTAAGTGTTTGATTTATCAGAAGTCATCAGCCGGCTACCGGCTCTCCGAAGAAATTCCCATTCGCTGGGGAGGCACTGTGTATGACATGGACCCAAAGACTGGCGACGTCTTGATCACGGGTACGTCTACTAAATTTGCCGGTTATTATCGGTTTAACATTAGAACGAAACGGCGGGCACGTCTGGGTTTTGCGCCGAGCGATGACGTTCTTTTTTTGAAGGAGGACATTATCCGAACACTCGACGCAGCAATGCACGAGACGCATTGAAGCCTGCAAATCAGTTCGCAGGAGCGCGACGCACACATTGGAATTTGAACAAGCGCACGAACAACACGATTTCGTCGAGTGGCACCCTGGCCAGCGCCAACATGTATCGGTTAAGTTCCAAGGAATGGACCGGCAATTGGAGCCTCTACTACTTTGGCTATCGCTTCTATGACCCCAATCTCCAACGGTGGCTGAATAGAGATCCCCTCCAAGAGGAAGGGGGAGTCAATCTGTACTGTTTTGTCGATAATAATCCGGTGAATGCTTTCGATCCGTCCGGCCTATTCAAGCTATGCACGCCCTACGCCAAGATTCCTTGTGGAAAACATAAATGTTACGAACTTTTTTGACGTCGTAAAAACGGCCAAAATGGCGTCGCAAGATTTTCGGGGTTTCGCCCGCACTCTCAACGTGTTTTGTGGCCGAATAACCACGCTCTGGTCGTAGCTCTGTGAGCGGGTGGGTCGTTTCCAGCTCTTCATTCAGGTCGCGCGCATTTTGGGCCGCGCTCCGATGGTAAGGTGCCAGTTTTGGATGACGGCTCACACTGGCGTCGCAAGCTGAGTGCCGCGTCCCGGCTGCTCGCACTGCCATCGTAAGCCCCGGATTTTTCTCTGGGAAGCGGTTTTCCACCACGCGGGCGTCGTACGGTGACGACGCCCGCGGGCGGTGGCGCTCAACTACTGGCCGGTGATCTGGCGCATGGCGTCGTGGAAGGTCATCCCCAGCACTTGAACGTGGAAGTCGATGGTGTTGCCGGCCAGGTCGCGTTCGGGCCAGCGCCAGTAACTGTCCTTGACGATCAGGCCGGGATAGGCGGGCAGGATAAAGTTGCCCGCCTCGCGGGGGAGCAGTTGCAGGCCCTGTTTTGCAAGCAGGGGCACGAGCAGGGCCAGGCGCGCGGCGCGGATCTGTTCACGCGACCAGCGGGGTTGCGGGGAGCGGGCTGTCATAGTCTTTCCTCCAGTGGGGTTGGATGAGGACGCGGTTGACTTGTTTGAGGTCCACGATGCGGGTCTGGTCGCGCACCGCCTCGATGAGGGCGCTGAGACACAGGTTGCGGGTGCGCCGTAATAGTCCTTCGCCGGAGCGGACGACCAGCGCCAGGGCTTCGGCGGTGAAGGTGTTGTGGCCGAGACCTGCACGGTCGAGCTGGTCGAGGACGAACTGTTCGACCGTCTCTGGGCTGAGGCGCGGGAGGATGGCCGAATAGGTGACGCGGGAACGGATTTCCTCGTTGATGGACAGGGCCAGGGATTGCATGAGCGGTGGTTGGCCGATGAGCACCAGGTTGTGGGAGCGGGGAAAGGTAAGCGTCACGCGGAGGACCTTCTTGACAGAGCAAGGGCAGAGGAGGCGTAAGTGTCAGAGGAATATGCTCTGACCTCTATGACAGGACGTCAGAGAACGACAGGGTG
>DATNDF010000072.1 GCA_035607015.1 Candidatus Angelobacter sp.
CTGGAACGGTCGGTGGCACAGGAATCGTTGAAGCTGGAGTCGGGATTGATTCTCCTGGCGATCGCGGTGAGCGGCGCGCCGTTCCTGGGACTGCTGGGCACGGTGTGGGGCGTGATGAGCACGTTCGGACACGTGGCCCAGGCGCAAAGCGCGAGCCTGGCACAGATGGCGCCGGGAGTCTCGGCGGCACTGATCACCACGGTGGCGGGTCTGCTGGTCGCAATCCCATCCATGTTCGGCTACAACTGGCTGGTACACACGCTGCGTGTCATCACGGTCGAGCTGGATAATTTTGCCCAGGAGCTGGTTTCCCGGATGGAGATCGAATACCTCAAGGACGAGGACGATATTTTCAGGGCGAAAGACTCGTGAAAGACTGAGAATCCATGCGACGCTTTTCCCAACGCAATTCGCTGGTGACGTTGAGCGACATCAACATCACGCCGCTGCTCGACCTGGCGTTCGTGTTGCTGATCATCTTCGTCATCACCACGCCCTTGCTGGAGCAAAGCCTCGAACTCAAGCTCCCCAAGGGCGGCAGGCCGGACCGGCCCGTGAACGAGAGAGACTTTCACACCATCGAAGTCGGCCCGCGGGGAATCTATGTGTTTGACGGAAGACAAATGGCGCTCGCGCAGGTGGAGAGGGCGTTGGTCGCCGACGCCCGGTCGAATCCGAACCTGGTACTGCGGATCCGCGCGGACAGGGCGACACCGTTCGATCTTGTCTTTCAAGTGACGGACATGTGCGCCAACAACGGTATCAAGGTTTCGTTCCGTTCGGAGGCCCGGGACAACAGGCGATGAACCGGCTGCAAAAAAAATGCTTGATGGGATCGGTGGCCCTGCACGCGCTGCTCTGCGTGATTTTGATTGTCGGGCCGGCGTTCCTGTCCTCGAAGCAAAAGGAATTCAATCTCCCGATTCTTGAAGTCGTTCCTGACAAACTGACGGACGCGTCGACTTATGGAGGCGGGAATCCGAACGCAAAGCCGCCGCCGGCTTCACAAATCCAACCCGCTCCATTGCCAGCGCCGAAACCCCCGGAGCCGGAGGTGAAACAGCCCAAATCCGAAAGCAAACCTCCACCGGAACCAAAGCCGGCAATTAAACCCGAGCCCGAACTCGAGCGCGCGGAGATCAAACACGAAAAGCCGAAGCCCCAAATCAAAGTCGAAACAAAGATCATCAGGCGGCCGACGGACAAGGCACCTGATAAAACTCCGAAGAAATCGGAGGAAGAAGATGCGAAGGCCCAGGCGCGGGCAGAAGCTGAAGCGCGGCGTCGCACGGCACAGCAGATTCTCGCCAAACTGAACGGGGCGTCCGAACGATTGGAGAGCCTTTCCTCCTCCACCAAGATTGAGCCGCTGGGACCTGGCGGTGAGGCGTTTGCCAACTATGGCCAGGCCGTCAGAAGCATTTACGAGCGGAGATGGCTTAAGCCACCAGCCCAGATTGAAGAGACGGCTGTTGTCAAAACGACAATCCTGATCGCCCGGAATGGCAGGGTTCTCTCGGCCAGAGTCACCGGCCCGTCCGGAAATCCGGCCGTGGACAAATCAGTACGGAAAGTGTTGGATGAGGTGACGCTGCTGCCGCCGTTCCCGGAGGGAAGCACAGACCAGACCCGTACGTTTGACATCGACTTTGAACTTAAACCCAATCGCATGGCTGGATGAAACACATGACTGCACTTCGCAACACGCTGCTCGTTCTGCTGACAATCGCTTTCGCTGGCAGGGCCGCCGCTGCCGAAAAGTTGGTGGTCAGCGGTGTGGCTGACCCCTCGCAACTCGTTCCCGTTTCGATCGAAGGTTATTCCGGTGAAGCGCTGTCCGTGTTGCGGTTCGATCTGGAAGTTGCCGGCTGCAAAATCACCGGCGCCGAGGAGGCGGTGCTTCGGATTTCGGGAAACAACGGTCCAAACCTGGTGGGCCGGGTGACGGACCGAAACCGGGCCTCGCTGCTGGCCAAGGAATACACCGGCGGGTCACTGCGGCTGCAGGCACACACTTTTGCCGATGACATCGTGGCGCTCCTGGGGAGACAAGGGATTGCCCGGACGAAGATTGCGTTCAAAGCGGAGCAAGGGCAGAACAGCGAAATCTGCGTCGCGGATTATGATGGGCACAATGCCATCCTGGTCACGCAGGACCACACCATCACGCGCGATCCGACCTGGGTACCCGGTCGGCGGGTCCTCTACTACACTTCGTACAAAGCCGGCAACCCGGACGTCTATGTGCATGACCTGCAGAGCGGCACCCGGCGCGCGTTTGCCCGTTATCCCGGCATGAACGCGGGCGCGGTCGCTTCGCCGGACGGCCGGCGTGTGGCGCTGGTGTTGAGCAAGGGCGGCAGCCCGGACATTTATGTGTGCGACGCTGACGGCGGCAACCTGAGGCAATTGACCCGGACACGGGAGGACGAATCTTCGCCGTGCTGGTCGCCGGACGGCAGGACGATTTGTTTCAACTCCAAATCCGGCGGTCGGGCGGCGTTGTATTTAATTTCGGCAGAGGGCGGTTCGATGCGTCGTCTGCGGACCGATGGTGCCATCAATTGCACGGAGCCGGATTGGTCACCAGACGGGAAGACGATTGTTTTTACCGCCAACATGGGCGGTTTCCAGATTTGCACGGTACCAGCCGGTGGAGGATCAGTGACATCATTGGTCGCCGGAGAAGATCCCTCGTGGGCGTCCAATTCGCGCACGGTGATCTTTACGCGGAACCGTGTGAAAGGCAGAGGAGTAGTCTCTTTGCTTGACGTGCCCACCAAACAAACTAAGGATATTCAACAAACTTCAGGAAGCTGTTCCCAGCCCTGTTGGGCCAGATGAAGCGTTCCTGCCAAACACCACCATGAAACACGCTAAATTTTTAAACCTCTTTGTCGCAACGCTGGTTTTGTCATTGGGCATCACGGGCTGCAAACACAAGCCAAAGGACACGACCCCAATTCTAGGTCGGACCGGACAGGTTGGCGACGGCTCAAAGCCATTTCCGAGTGAAGCAGGGACCGGGACAAAAATTGACGACGCTCAAAGCGTCAAACCGATCGACACAACCGCGGGCGGCATCGGACAGAATGTGCGTTTTGATCCCGGGTCGATGAACCAAGACCCCGGCCGTTTTGCCGCCAACACGGTTTATTTTGATTTCGACCGCGCGACGATCAAGCCGAGCGAGACAAGCAAGATCGATGACGTGGTCAAATACCTGCAAGGGAACCCCACGCACGCGATGCAGATCGAAGGCCATTGCGATGAGCGCGGGACCGAGCAATACAACCTCTCCCTTGGTGAACGCCGCGCGCTCGCGGTTCGCGAGTATCTGGTCACTGCCGGCATCCAGCCCGATCGTGTTTTCACCATCAGCTATGGCGAAGCGCGTCCGGCAGAGTCAGGCCACAACGAAGCGGCCTGGTCGAAGAACCGGCGCGGCGCGTTCGTGTTGCTGACGCCCAAGTAAACGCTCATCCGTGCTTGCACCTGTGGCCCGCCCTTTTCAGCGGGTGGCGGCATCCCTTTTGCCGCTTTACTATTCAATTTCGGTGGCTTAGGTTCGTGCCAGTAAAGGCAATTTTATGAACATAATGTTAGCTCTGTTTGATTTGGGCGGTGGTCAGATCGTTCTGATCCTCCTGCTCGTGCTGATTTTCTTTGGGGCCAGAAAACTGCCGGAACTGGCCAAGGGGTTGGGGCAGGGCATCAAGGAATTCAAGAAAGCGACGCGCGAAGTGAGCGACGAGATACAGCATTCGATGGATGACCATGGCAATGCCGCGCCTCCGCCGAAGCGGGCCGATCTCGAGCAAAAGAAAATTTCCGAACCGGGCGAAGCAGACAAGGTTTCCGCAGTGCCTCAATCGGCCGAACACAAGTCTTGAGAATATTTCGCTCGCGGCTTTGTCATGGCGATTGAGAGTGAAGAGCCGCAGTCTGCGGTCGAGGAATCAGAGCACGGGGGAGGTCCGGTCAAGTCGTTCC
>DATNDF010000073.1 GCA_035607015.1 Candidatus Angelobacter sp.
AACCGGTCGCATTCGTGTCCCCAAACGAGGGCGTGACACTCGACGAGAAAACCCTTTTGCAATTCATTCGCGGCAGGCTCGCGGACTATAAGGTTCCCCGCCGCGTGACGTTTCTCCCCGCGTTACCGCGCAATGCCACCGGCAAAATCCTCAAAACCGCCCTTCGCAAGCTTTAGACGCCGCCTTGTGCTCCCTCCCAAAGGTTCCTTCCAAACCACGGAACCATTCCCGACATCAGACACCTATCCTTTGTATCATCAATATGTTAGCTTGACGCAGCTCACTGTGTTGACGGCCGGTTTTCCCTGTTGACGCTCCCAACTGGCCGCCCGTAAGCTATTCGCTCAATAGTTAACAAACCGCTGACCCGCGTGTTGCTCAGGAGACTTTATGGCCGAAGGATATTGCGTTAAGTGCAAAGCGAAGAAGGAAATTGTCGATGCCGTCGAGGAGTTGATGAAGAACGGCCGCAAAGCCATCAAGGGCAAATGCCCTACCTGCGGCACTGTAATGTTTAAGATCCTCGGCGGTAAGGCCGCGCCCAAAGCCATTGTGACGCCGAAAGCGCCGTCCGCCTGAGAGGGAACCGCATTTTCCTCCCTATGTCGCACGAGCTTGCCTACGTCATCATCACGCCATATTCGCTACACAAATCCCGCACCGGCGGCATTCTGGCCCGTTTGATCAGCCGGACCAGCCTCGAGATGGTTGCCGCGCGCATGTTCGCGCCCAGTCCGGAACTCGTTCAGGAGTACTCGAAGGTCATTGTCTCCACAAATGATCCGCAGGATCGTCGCATCCAGGAAATGATCCGGGATTATATCCTGCAAAATCTGTCTCCCGATCCCAAAACCAGGAAGCGACGGCGAGTCATGATGCTCGTCTTTCAAGGCGAGGACGCCGTGCGCAAGGTTCGCTCGGTCGTCGGGAACATTGGCCCCGACCGGCGAGGCGGCGAGACAATCCGCGACACCTACGGCGACCTGATCTTCGAAGAGCATGGCCAGGTCCGCTACTTTGAGCCGGCCGTCCTGGCCGCCCCGAACGTCGAGGAGGCCGCGATGAAGCTCAAACTGTGGGCGTGCCATTCGGACACAGACGGCGGATTGATCGCGGACACGATCGTTTATCCGCCGAAAGAAAAGCCCGAGCACACTTTGGTTTTGATCAAGCCGGACAACTTCCGCTTTCCGACCGGGCGACCCGGGAACGTCATTGATTTCTTCTCACGAACCGGACTCTACATCGTGGCAATCAAGGTGCATCGCATGAGCACCGCAGAGGCAATGGAGTTTTACAAGCCGGTGCGCGAATTCCTGCGCACGAAATTGAACGATTTGGCCGGGGCAAAAGCCAGGGCAGTGATTGAGAAAGAGCTTGGTTTCAAAATCCCGCCAAGGGAGGAGAAAGCCCTGGGCGACTTGATCGGCCCCCTTTCGGGTGACCAGCAGTTCGAGAACATCGTGAAATTCATGGCAGGCCGGGCGCCCAGCGAGTGCGATTCTGAGGCACTGAATCAGCCCGGCACGGAAAAATGTATCGCTCTAGTTTATGAAGGCCACGAAGCCATCCGCAAGATCCGCGATGTGCTTGGTCCGACGGACCCCTCAAAGGCGCCTCCCGGATCCATCCGCCGCGAATTCGGCTCGACCATCATGGTCAATGCCGCCCATGCCAGCGACACCGTGGAAAACGCGCAACGCGAGATGGGCATCGTCCGCATCGGCAAGGAAAACACCTTTCGCAAGGTCGTCGAAGAGTTTTACGGGAAGCTGTGAGACGTGCGATCGCCGGGACCGCGAGCAGATCTGCCCTTGCCGCGGAACGCCTATTTCCAAAATTCCGGCGAGACCCGCAACCTTTCCCGCAGCTTTTCGTCCGCCGGCGGAAAGGCGTACTCGCCCAGCTCTGCAGCCGTCACCCATGTGAAGGCATGGCAACCCCGGGCGCACGGTTCGTGTCTGCGCCAGGCGCACCTGAAGAATTTCAGTTGGACGATCCTCCCGGGATAACGATGAGTCACATCATCGAGCAGCATGCCGACTTCCACCTCAATTCCCAGTTCCTCGTTCAACTCCCGTCGCACGCATTCTTCAAACGATTCGCCCTCCTCGCGCTTGCCACCGGGGAATTCCCACAAGCCGCCGAGGTGATCGCCCGGCAGACGCCGGGTTATCAACAACCGCCCGTCGCGGAAAACCAGGCCGGCCGCAACTTCAATCAGAGGTTCTGACAAGTGGAATGAGAAGTAACGTCGGGCCGGGCCGGGATAAGGCACGTTGCCTCTTCCCCTTCACCGGCCTATGCTTTTGTAAATGAACCCCAGCCGTTCCATCTCTTTTGGATCAAAAAGATTTCGGCCATCGAACATGATCGGATGCGTCATGTCTTTTCTGGCCCGCTCAAGGTCCAGTTTTTTAAATTCCGGCCATTCTGTGGCGACGACCAGCGCGTCGCAGCCTTCCGCCACTGCATTCATATCCGCGACGTAAGTCACCTTCGACAGCACTCCTTTCGCCTTTTCCATCGCCTTCGGATCATGCACGCGCAGGACCGCACCCTCCTTTTGGAGCCGGTGGCACAAATCAATCGCCGGTGACATGCGGACGTCGTCCGTGTTCTGCTTGAATGCCAGGCCGAGCACGCCGATAGTCTTTTCCTTTAACACCCAGAGGGTATCCGTGATTTTCTTCACGAAACGCTCCATCTGCAGCACATTGATGTGTTGCACTTCCCGGAGCAGCCGAAAATCGTAACCCACCTGTTCTGATATCTTGATGAACGCGCTCAAGTCTTTCGGAAAACAACTGCCGCCAAAACCAAGCCCGGCGTCGAGAAAGCGCCGCCCGATGCGCGCGTCCATTCCAATTCCGTTGGCCACCTCCTGCACATTGGCGCCCGCAGCTTCACAAATGACAGAAATCGCGTTGATGTAAGAAATCTTGAGTGCGAGGAATGAGTTCGCCGCGTGTTTGATCAATTCCGCGGAGTTGATGTCGGTGACGACAATTGGCGCGTGGTAAGGCGCATAAACCTCCTTCATTGCCTGCACCGGACGCTCCGATGATACACCAATCACGACGCGATCGGGCCGCATGAAATCATCGACCGCAAACCCCTCCCGCAGGAATTCCGGATTGCTCACCACGTCGAACTCGACCCTGGCTTTGCAGTATCGCTTGATGGTCTCCGCCACTTTCTCGCCGGTTTTCACCGGCACCGTGCTCTTATCGACCACGATTTTGTAGCTCGTCATGGCCGCGGCGATGTCACGGGCAACGCCCTCGATGAAACTCAGGTCCACCCCCCCATCCGGCAATGGAGGTGTTGGTACCGCGATAAAAATAACGTCCGATCTGTCAACGCCTTCTTTCGTGCTGGTGGTGAAAGCGAGCCGGTCTTCGGATACATTCTTTTTTACCAGCTCGGCCAGCCCCGGCTCATAGATGGGAATGCCGCCTTCTCGAAGCGTCTTTACCTTTTCCGAGTCGCAATCAACGCAGACAACCCGGTGACCGGCTTCGGCGAAACAAGTGCCCGTCACCAGCCCGACATAGCCCGTGCCGACAATTGTAATTTTCATGAATACGCCGATTTGGACGGCCAGGCATCGTCGATGCGTTCAACAAAAACTCATTTATCCGGCTTGATCAAAAACCTTCCGTAAATGAGACCGGCCGCCGCGCCGCCAAGCATCGGACCCACCCAATAGACCAGATGATTGCTCCAATGAGCGCTGGCAACCGCCGGTCCAAACGTACGCGCCGGGTTCATCGCCGCGCCCGTCAGCGGCCCGCCAAACAGTATGTCCAGGGCAACGGTCAGCCCGATGGCGAGCCCGCCGATCTTCGGCGCGCGCGGATCCACCGCCGTCCCGTACACCACAAAAACGAGAAAAAAAGTCAGCACCGCCTCGATCAGGGTTCCCTTGCCGGCACCGATACCGCTCAGATCGGGAGTGCCGGCCGCAACCGCTTCGGCGCCGCTGTGCGCCGCATTGCCGAGCAGATTAACCAGCAGAATCCCCGCGACCACCGAGCCCAACAGCTGGGAAATCCAGTAAGCGATCGCCTTTCGGGCGTCGATCTGTTGGCCAACCCACAGCCCGAATGTGACCGCCGGGTTGAGGTGGCCTCCGGAAATCCCGGCCGTCGCCGACACCATCACCGCGATGGTCAACCCGTGGGCTAGCGCGATTCCCAGCAGACCCGGATTGGCGTTGATCGCGCCCACGCCAATGAAGATGAGCGCGAATGTCCCGATCAACTCGGCAACGCACTGTTTCAACAGGGGCCGTTGCATGATCTATTTTGTGTTGGCCGGTTTGGCCGGTGCCTGATTGGTCCCCGTCAACTGCGGCAAGGTCGCTGACGGGGGGCTCGAGACGGTCACCGGCTGCGACAGCGCGTTGGTCTTTGCCAGTTCAGGATGCTTTGACAACAATTGTTCGCGGCGCATCGCCGCTTCGCTGCTCCACCCGGACTGCGCGTTTGGCCGCGTCAGCTCGTCGTAAATTCGCAGGGCCGACGCAAAGTCGTTCCTTGCCTCGTACAGTCGCGCCAGGCCGAGTCTCGCCGGGGCAACAACGACGCTTCCCGTAAAACGATTCACCACGTCCTCATACGCCGCGAATGCCTCGTTCGTTTTGTTCATCGCATCCAGACATGCCGCCACACCCAGACCGGCGGTGGACGCCAGCGGATTGTCGGGATAATCTCGCAGAAAGTTTTCAAATTGAGTTTTCGACTCCGCGTATTTGCTCTCACGGAACAAGGCGTCCGCGGCAAACAGCAGGGCCCGGCCCGCGGCGCTCGTGCCCGGATGCGCAGAAGCCACCTCGAGAAACGCCTGCGCGCTCGGTTCCGCCCCGTTTTCCATGCGGAGACCCGGACGGTCCACCTTGAGCAGGGCGGCGCTTGCTTCAGCCTCGGACTCATTGTGATGCCACTGATAAATCGCATAGCCGCCGATCGCAAGAGCGACGACCGCGGTCCCGACCAGCAGCTTCTTTTTGTTCGCCTCGGCCCAGGCGAGCAATTCGATCATCCGGGTCGATTCGGTTGCTTGAGAGCCCATAAATTAAGGGGGCCGATGTTTGGGACGCACACCGAAAAAGGCAAGGCCGAAATCATTTGCGACTCTCGCTCTTCGTTCCCTTGATCACATTTGCGGGGCTTTGCGCTTGCCAACATCCGAAGGCATTTTCTAATTTACCTCCATGGATTCGCAGTTGGCCCAGTATATTCCGGTATTGATTCTCGCTGCGGCGGCGGTCTTATTCGCGGGCGCCACGCTCGTCCTTTCTGTTTTGGTCGGCAAATGGGCCAACAAAAACCGGCTCAGGTGGACGTCCAAAACGAAAAACGTCCCCTACGAATGCGGCATGTTGCCGATCGGGGAGGGTAACACGCGCCTTTCCGTGAAATTCCACCTCGTCGCGATGCTGTTCATACTTTTCGACATCGAGGTCGTGTTTCTCTACCCGTGGGCGGTAATTTACAGGGAAATGTTGAAGGAGAACGCCGGTCTGATTTTCGGGTCGATGATTTCGTTTCTCGCGATTCTGTTCGTCGGTTATGTTTATGCGCTGAAAAAAAAGGCCTTCGACTGGAAAAACTGAACTCCAATCTGCGACGATGTTGAGCTGTTTCAAGTCAACGAAAGCCCTGTTGATCGGCTGTGCCGCGGCATGATTCCGACGACACGGACAACCAGACCATGGGCACGATCAAGTTCGGGACGAGCGGCTGGCGCGGATTGATCGCGCGCGACTTCACTTTCGACAATGTTCGTCTCGCGACCCAGGGGATCGCCGATTATCTGAAGGCCGAACTGGCCGATGCCATCTCGCCGGTTTACGGCCGGAAACCAACCGTCATTCTGGGTCATGACACCCGTTTTTTGGGGCGTGAATTGTCCCTCGCCGCCGCCGAGGTGCTGGCCTCAAACGGCCTGACCCCCCTGCTCTGCAACCGCGACGCTCCGACGCCGGTCATCGCCCATGCAATCCGCGTCCGCAAAGCGATCGGCGGCATCAACATGACGGCCAGTCACAACCCGGCCGAGTATCAGGGACTGAAATTTTCGACACACAATGGCGCGCCGGCGACGCCCGAAGTCACGAAAAAGATCGAGATCAACATCGCCACACGGCTCGCCGAAAACTGGAATTTCAACGCAGTGGTTGTCGGCACCTTCGAGTGCAAAACGTTTGATCCACAGCCGGCCTACTTCAAACAACTGCGCAAACTGATCGATTTCGCAGCCATCAAGAAAGCACGGCTCAAGGTGGCCGTCGAGTTGATGTATGGCGCCGGGCGCGGTTATCTGGACACGTTGCTGAAGGACGCGGGCGCGAGGATAACGGTGTTTCACAACGAGTTAAACCCGCTGTTCGGCGGCCGTCATCCGGAACCGAACGCCGAGGGCATGGCCGAGGTGAGCAGGTTCGTTCGCAGTGGTAAGGCGCAGATCGGCCTGGGTCTTGACGGCGACGCAGACCGCTTCGGTATCGTTGACAGGATCGGAACGTGGCTGACACCGAACCAGGTGCTCGCCCTCGCCCTCTATCATCTGAAAAAGAACCGCGGTTGGTCCGGCGCGGTCGTGCGGACTGTTCCGACAAGCCATCAGGTGGATGCCGTTGCCGGATTGCTTGGCGTGAAGGTGCATGAGACGCCCGTCGGTTTCAAATACATCGGCGCACTGATGGAAAGCGAATCGATCATCGTCGGCGGCGAGGAATCCGGCGGCTTGAGCGTCAAGGGCCACGTGCCCGAAAAGGATGGCATTCTCGCCTGCCTGCTCATGGCCGAACTGGTGGCAATGGAGGGGAAATCACTTGGCCAAATCCTGAAAGAACTGGAAAAGAAGAGCGGTGAATTTCACACCGACCGGATCAATGTCAGGATTCCGGCGGAGAAAAAAGAGGCCTTGTTGAACAAACTGGCCGGAGGCCTGGCCTCCATCGGGCCATTCAAGATCGAAAAGTTTGTCACGACGGACGGCTACAAATTCCTTTTGCCGGGTGGTGAATGGGTCGCGTTTCGTGCCAGTGGCACCGAACCATTGATTCGATGCTACATTGAAGCGAAATCGCCCGCCCACATGAACCGCCTGCGGGCAGCCTGCCGAAAACTGCTGGAAAATTGACGCGCCCGGACGGCGTTTAATTCCGCCGGATGGAGGTTCGCTCGGAAAGCCAGATCATATCCTGATTGTTGGGTGACTGGACATCGAGTGGCATTTCGTAAAACTTAACGGGCACGACGGTGCGTGGGTCCCGCCATTTGCGGATTTCTGCGTGCCCGTCGGCGAACGAGATCCCCGCGGCCCCGTTATGATAGCTCGCCGGATAATCAATGATCCGCGCAGCAGCGGGGTTTTCCACCATCATGTTGGCGAAGCCGCCCGCGTTGATGCTGTCCGGGTGCTCATCCAACAGCACATAGAGTTTCGCGGGGCCGGGATCAGCTAGGTCGGAAGACTTGCGAAAGGTTTTGTAACGGGTTTGCCCGGCGGTCATGCCGGAGCCCGGCGGCAGCCATTCGCCCGGACCCCCCATCGCCTGGCTCATGGACATGCTGCGCACACGGGGATATTTGCGCCCTCCCAAAGTGACCTGGCCGATGTCCGCGGGGCACTTGTAAACGCCATACGACTGCAGATACGGGGCGAACCATGAGTTCGACGGATTCATGATCATGGCAAGATTCGTGTTGTCAGCCGGCCACGGTCCGGGCCAGCCCAGCCATCCGCCCACCCACTGGTAACGTTCATCCCGGGCATTGCCGGGCGCCGTGAGACGGTCGTCGTTATCCATCGGGTACATCAAGTGAGCGAGTTGAAGCTGTTTAAGATTGTTCATGCACGCGATGCCCTGCGCCTTGGTTTTCGCCTTGGCCAGCGCCGGAAGGAGCAGGCCGGCAAGGATGGCGATGATCGCGATGACCACCAGCAACTCAATGAGCGTGAACCCTCGCCCGAGGGAGCGCCCCGGGAAAACCGAAACGAGGTTTGATTTGGATCGGTCCATAGCAACCCGTGGAATACTGTCAGACATATAACCGGACCGGCACGCCGACGCAAACACGAAAAAAATAGTGGAAGGCCGGTTCGCTATCGAATCGTCCGGTCGCGTTGTCCCAGGACGTCCCGCTTCGCGAAGCAAATGACGATGACGAATATGACGGCTGCGGCCAGCAGGTATATCAAACCGCCGAACGCAATAAAGTGGCTCATGTTGGCGACAGGATTTTCGCGCGGGCCATGGTCCGCGTACCAGCCCGCCAGTTTTGTGGCCGCGGCGCCGCCAACCCACCCCACGGTATTCATGATACCTGCCGCCGAGGCGCGCGACCGAGGATGCACGACATCGTAAAGTGAGGCGAAAATTCCAGCGTCATAGAACCCCTTGCATAACCCGAAACAGATCATGGCGAAAATCAGGGTCCGCACGCTTTCGGTGAGACCCACCGCCGCAATGAAGCCCGCTCCCACCAGCAATCCGCCCGCCTGCGCAAGCATGCGTCCGCCCGCCAACCGCCGCGCGAGCCGGTCCGCCACAACCCCCGCCAGCGGCACGCTGAACGCGCTCGCCAGGTGAATATAAACCGCCCCGCTCAATCCCGCGGACGACAGTTCGAAATGGAATTTTTCCTTGAGAAATGTCGGCGTCCAGAAAAGGAAGACCGCTGCCACCGCATTGGCGCCGGCGAACACGGCCATCAGCGCGACTCCCGTGGGCGTTCTAAAAATGTCCCGCAGCACAACGCCAACGCGCGGCGAAGGCTCGGCCGTCGCCAGCGCTTCCGCCCGGCCCCGCCGTGGTTCGCGCAGGAAACAAAAGAGCGCAAACGCGACAACCACGCCCGCTCCTCCGAAGAAATAAAATCCACTGCGCCAGCCAAGCCGGACCGCGAACCACGCGCCCAGCCAGCTTCCGAGGATTGTTCCGGCGTAAACACTCGACTGATGAAACGACATCGCGCGCGACCGGGTTGCCGGGGTATGGTAGTCGCTCACCAGCGACATCGAGGCCGGAAAATAGAACGTCTCACCAAAACCTTCCAGCGCGCGCACGGAGACGAATTGCCACAGCTTGCCGCACCAGCCCGTCATCACGGTGATCAAACTCCAGAACAGACAGCCGCCAAGGATCAGATCCTTGCGACGAATACGGTCGCCGATGAAACCGGCGAGTGGCGCCGCGCCCGCATAAACCCACATGAACGCGGAGCCTATCATTCCGATGTCGTCGTTGGTGAACCCGAATTCCTCCTTCAGTTTCGGCGCCACTCCCGAAAGCGCCTGCCGATCGGCGTAGTTGAAAAAACAGACGAACCACAGCATGAACACGACCCACCATTTGTAACGCGCCGAAACGGAGGTTGAGGTGGACGGTTCTGCGGGGTCGGTTTTCAAGGTTTATGCGCGCCCGCCAGCGCGCGTCTCATACCGGCAACACTGCGGCGCGCGGGCTACTGGTAGTTCATCATGACGTTCGCGCCCGAGATCCTGACGTTCGTGATGGCCAGCGCCGGCGGTGCGCCGGAGCGGATGCGATAGAATCGCATGTTGCCGTTGAGCGGCGCCGTAATTGTGCGGGTCACGGTGTCAACGCCCGCCGTGTTATCGGTGGTGAAGGTCCCGCCGACGTCGGCGGAGGACTCAACGATGATCTGCGCCGTGACCACCGGCGCAAACACGAGATAATTCAAAACCATCGTGTACTTGGTGGCGTCTGTCTGC
>DATNDF010000074.1 GCA_035607015.1 Candidatus Angelobacter sp.
ATCCTTTTCGCTTTTCGTTCATCCACAGCTTATTGCCGGGATGCCTTTACTTTGTACAGACTATTCTCGCAAAAAGTTAAGGACAGGTTCTTAGAATGTGCCGCTTCGTCCGTGCATGACGGACGCTCGTCAAAGAATGTCCTGTGCGCCGCGCGACTTCCTCGTCCGGCAATTTCCCGAGCAAAGCCAGTTCATCGGGTTTCCAGATTTCGTAACGCGCATTGCGGAAGGGAATTCCCAGCGCGAGACGCTTGTAACGCACGTTCTCCAAAGAACGATTTACCAACGGTGCAACATCGCGATCGGGTCGAGTGCCGAGCTGCGCAATCTCCTCTTTTGTCCAATGCCGATGACTCGGATTGTTGCTCGGCAATCCAAGCAAGTGCCGCCGTCGGCGAACTCGCGTCACGGGATAGCCAAGCTTGAGCGCGACTTTTTCATCGGTGAACTTGCCGAGCAACGCATCTTCTTCCGCCGTCCAGGTGCAATACGCCGCGCCCGGTTTGGCATTCACCATATTCGCGGGCTGCTTGCGGTGGGCACCCAATGCAATCACCTTGACGACTTTGAACGCGGCATCCGGTTTGGGTCGGTCGAGTTGAATGCGACGCGCTTCAACCGCAATGACAGTGCGACCAAACTTCCGCGCCAACTCCTCGTCCGGTTTCGAGCCAAGCAACACTTCTTCCTCTGGCGTCCACGGACGCGCCTTGGCCTTCGGCGGGATGCCCAGCTTCTTGCGACGCCATCCCACGTTGGTCACGCTGCGGCCCAGCAGCAACGCGACCTCGCGATCCGTGCGTGTGCCGAGAATCCTGTCGTCTGTTGGCCGCCACGGTTTCAGGTGGAGTCGAATGCGCTTCTTCCAGCGACGATGGCGCACCGCGCTGACCAGGCGGCCGAACTTCCGCGCCAACACTTGGTCCGGCTTCGTTCCCAGCAAACGATCCTCCTCCAACGTCCATTCCGGTTGTTGCTTTCTGACTTTGCCGCCGGCCAACTGACGGCGTCGCGTGTGAATCCGTTTGTAACTCCAACCGAGAATCGCGCGCAGTTCCTGATTTGATTTCGTTGCGAGCAACCGCGCGTAACCATCGCGCGGTTCGCGTTCCGTGCGGAACGGTTGCGGCGCATGACCGACGGCAGATTTGCCGAGAAACTTGCGACGATCCCGCACAGCACCGAGCGTGCGAGTTAATTTTTCGGCTACTTCTCGGTCGGTCAGCTTGCCAAGCAACGCATCCTCCTCCTCCGTCCAGGGAAACTGCCGCGCGGAACGCGGCTTATTCGACTCCCGTTCTACTCTCAATTTTACCTGTGAAACTTTCACGGCATCAGTTGTCGTTCATCGTTCAATCGCCGTCTCCACCGCTGGCACAAACAGGCCAAGGCCGAAGTGAGCGCCATAGCCGAAAGCCAACGGGCCACGGATCGGCTCGGCAAACTTGATTTGAAAAGCTCCTGCCGGTTGGTGCGCACTTTTCCCATTGCCGTGATGCCGCTCGGTCTGAAATTCCAGTGGACGCAAGCGCCGGGAGTTGATCGGGATTTCACGCAGTTCTTCCAACTTTTCCGGCGCAGGAAAACCGGCCTCCGCTATCAAGCGGCGAAGATCCTGGGCCGGACTTCCAATCGGCCAACCGCCCGCGTCGAGTTTTGGTCTGCCGTCGCGATGCGTTTTTGGATGCCGCGTCGAAACGAACGGCGTGAGCGAACGCCAGACCTTGGCCTCGCCAAGCAGTTCGGCGTCTCCAAAAGTATTTCTCTCCCCGAAACCAAGCAGCACGAGTTGTAGATCGTGTCCGCCGTGTCCCCACACTCTCTGCAAATTCTCCAAAGCGCGGCGTGCCGGCGCATCAAAGCCAGCGGGTGCAAATACCGTGATGTGGGTAATTGCATCGCGCGACCCGTTGGCTTCGCAGAATATGAAGGCGTGGCGATGGCCGGACGATGGTTTGCCATCCTTGTCACGGCCTGTAAAGACGGGAGGCGCTGACCCATTTGGAAATCTGGCGAGCAAAGCTTGATGCACACGCTCGGTAACCGAAACGGTTCGGGTGATTCGTGGCAAAACAGCGCTCTGAACGGCAAAACGGGCCACGGTGGGCCGTTGCGATGATCTGGTGCGCGAATGAACGGGTTGGAGATCGAAGCAGTTTTCAGGGCGAACATAATCTATCAGCTGACTTCCAGGTGGTAACGTCCACCCGGCGCGCTGCAACTCTCCAGTGTCGGCGTGGAGAGCATCGAAGATGTCAACAGGGAGTTTCGGATGAACGGTCTTTACACTCTTGCCACGTTTGCTCTTTGTAGGCGAAGCAGTGGACGCTGCCGGTTGCTTCGAGAGCCACGCGCGAAAATCCTCCGCACTCACAGGCGAGAGCAGGCGAATGAGTTCGTCGCTCTCAGGCACAGGATCGTTCTCCTGCAATGGTCGTGCATTCGGGTCGAACTGCGTGTCCACCAGCAACGCCTTCGCTTCGACGATGCTTTCGGCGCGGCCAAGATAACTGAGCCGTTCGCAGAGTAACGCGAGCCCCCGATTCTGCTCTGCTGAAAGAAGTACATCCCAAGCGATGCGCAATGGCCCGCTCAGATGAATGAAGGCGTCGAAGACTTTCGTGGTTTTCTGATTCTTTCCTTCGATGATTGGCATGTAATGGCGCGTATGGCCGAGGCTCGCCGCAGGCAGGTGAAATACTGGCGGCTTGGAAGCGAGGGTTTGGATCAGTTCCTTCACGACAGGTTCCGGCATGTCCGTCTTGGCTTTGAGATGCCACGTTGCTACGAGCGCGCGCAGAATCCGCCACGGCGATGGTGGCCACTCTACCGCGCCCTCGTTGACGTGTCGTCCCCAAGGTGTGGCGTGCAACCGCCCGGCGGGAAAGCGCAGTTCAACGATGGGCATTTTATTCCTCGAATTTGACAGTGGTTTTCATAGGTTTGGCGAAATTGTCCGCAGCCGCTTTGATCAAACCGGGCAACCCCTTTTCTAATTCATCCAGCGAGGGCAATTTGAAACCTTCAGGCCGCTTCACCTGCAATTCGCCGTCCAACTCCAGGTCGCAGGCGGTCCGTAACCGCAGGCCGTCACGCAGGAAGCGCCGTATCTTGAAAAGGGCAAGCGCAATGAGCAACTGCTCGGCGGCCTCACCGAGTCCAAAACCGCGAATGAGTGCAAGGTCGAGAGTGAAATATGCGGTGATCTCGCCACAGAATTCTTCGCGATGAAACGGCACGTTGCCAAACCCCTTGCCGGTATCGCCGCTGGGATTCAGGGCGTCGTTCTTCACTCCGCCGCTGGCAGCGACCGTGATGTTCTTTGCTTCAATGAACGCAGTCAGGGCGCGGGGCAATCGCATCCGGCCGCCGGCGATTTCTGATTTTGCCAAAAAGACGCCGTGCAAAAGGCTGTTCACGTCGTATTTCAAAAGCGTTTTGGCGAGCAGCTTCAGATTCACCGGCGCGAGATCGCCAACAGCGAGTTCCTTTTTAAGTGCTTCAAGAAAT
>DATNDF010000075.1 GCA_035607015.1 Candidatus Angelobacter sp.
AGTCGAACGCACCTTTGCCTGGCTGGGCAATTTCCGCCGGCTGGTCGTGCGTTACGACCGCTCCCTGTTGATGTATAACGCCTTTTTCCATGTCGCCTGCCTCATCATCGCTCTCAGACACTTGTGAAACCGCTTCTAGTCGCCACACAGGCCGTGCGGCGATCACGGCCCAAGACCCGGTCAGAGCGGTTCCCTCTTCCGGATGAATCAACCGGCCGCGCCGCAAATGGCGGGCAGGTGTTCACGGGTTTTTTGTAAACGCTGGATTACGACCTCTGCCGTTCGTTTCATCAACTCATAACCAAACTCGTGATCCTGATCACAACGTTCCCTCAGGCGGGTGCCGTAAAGAAAGATCGCGCGCACCGGCTGCAGTACGCGCGCGTCGAAATGCCAATAATACGGCGGGAACAGCCATGACCATCCGAGCACGTCGCCCGCTCCTACGGTTTGTATGAACATCGTGCCGCGGTCCCTGGCGCGGGACTCCAGAACCACCTCTCCTTCCAGGAGAAGGTAAAAACGGTTGGCGGGATCGCCTTCCCTAAAAATGACTTCATCGCGCCGGAAACTGGCGGCCATGGCGCAGTCGGCCACAATTTCCAGATGCGCTTCGCTCATCCCCTTGAGGAAAGGATGGACTGCAATCTGTGTCGCGAACGACGACGACGACGACGACGGACGCCGGTCTCCATCGTTCGGTCTGAATGTTTCCGCTTCCGGTTTCATTCCGAACGCAATTACGTTCCTTTTTCCGTTGCTCGCTCCACGAGTTTTGCCGAGCACTCAACGTATTTTGCGGCCGATCGGAGGCAGTCAGGGGCGGGTCTCCCATGTATCCATCAAGAGCGCCGGGGTCAGGGCGGAGTCACAAATAATCCGTCAAACCGACTCCCGTCAATCAACGGCTGGAATCCTAACCACGACGTACAAGTCATCGCGCGAACTCCCGGCGCCAGGCAGGCCGCAACCGCGCAGGCGAAGTCTCTGCCCGTCGCGAAGCCCGGCTGGAACGTTGATCTGGACGGCTCCCTCCGGCGTTGGCACGGAGACCGTCCCGCCGAACAGGACGGTCCACGCGTTGACGCGGAGATCACAATGCAGCGCGCTGTTTTCCACGCGGAAAATCGGATGTGGCGCCAGGCGGATTCTTAAAAGGATCGTCTCGACCGATGAATGATTCACCCCTTTGCCGTTCGCAGTCCGGAAGCGAAAGAGTTGACCGTGTCGCGCACCCACGGGGATCTTGACCTGATAAGTTTCCGTCCGGACGGTTGTACCGGTGCCATTGCACGACGGGCAGGTCTGCCAGTCCAGACAACCGCTCCCCCCGCACGGTTCGCAGCCGGTTGCCTGAAACAGGATAATCGGCCGGACGGAACCGTGTATCATCTCGTCAAGAGTAACGAGCATTTCGATTTCAGTCCCCCGTGGGTCTGAATTCCGACCGTTTCGGAATCGGAAGGAAGTGTCATACGAACGGCCCGAATCTGTCTCCCCGAAACGACTGTGTCCGGCGTTGCAATTCTCTGATCCGCTCGTATTGCTCCGATTTGAGTGCCACCCGGTGGACCCGCGGACATCTCGGTGCCAGTCCGTGCTCGCTCTCCTCGGATAGGATCCACGGCGCCTGTCGCGTCCGGTCAGGACTTCGTAGGCTTCATTGATCAGTTTGAATCTCTCCTCCGCTTCGCCTTTGTCGCTCGCAACGTCCGGATGAAACTGTCGCGCGAGTCTCCGGAATGCCCTTTTGATCTCCGCATCATCGGCGGTGTCGGACACCCCGAGAATTCCGTGATAGTCTTTGAATTGAGCACGCATAAAATCCGGCGAGGAACTTCAGCACGGACTTCGCCACCGGCACGACGTCGTTTGCGCGATTCTCCACCGGCTTCAGTTCATTTTCGCACTCCTTCCAACTCGCAGCTTCGATGCCGTGCGCACTCACAGGGCCCGAATGTGAATAACTTTGTGAAAACGTTTCTAATAACCACCGCCTTGAGGAAATTATCGACGGACTCTCTGGTCGGCGTCACGTTCCTTACCTGTTCGTAGCCCCTTTGTTCCGCGATAGGTGAACATTTTCCACGAAAGACCGCCACCCGCAAAGGCTGGGGTCAAGTGGTCCTTGACTCTGAAGACGCTCCGCTCCTCGGGCTTTCGGTCCGGCACGGTGTCCTGTTTTCAGGCAACCGTGATGCTCCTGTCGAGGTAAACGTCCTGGATGAAGTTCAACAAGCGGATACCTTCCTTCATGGGACGCTGAAACGCCTTGCGGCCTGAAATGAGTCCTGTGCCACCGGCGCGCTTGTTGATGACGGCGATCTTCACGGCGTCGGCAAAATCGTCCTTTCCAGCTTCGCCTCCCGAATTGATCAGGCCGGCGCGGCCCATGTAACAGTTGGCCACCTGGTATCGGGTCAAGTCAATCGGATGATCGGTGGTCAACTGTGTATAGACCAGTTCGTGCGTCTTTCCGAACTTTTCGAGCGCGCGATAGCCGCCGTTGTTCGTCGGCTGCTTCTGTTTGATGATATCCGCCTCGATCGTGACGCCAAGGTGATTGGCCTGTCCGGTGAGGTCGGCGCTGGTGTGATAATCTTTGTCCTTCTTGAAAGCTGGATTCCTCAAATAGCACCAGAGCACGGTCGCCATCCCCAGTTCGTGCGCCCGTTGGAACGCCTTGCTTGTCTCGATGATTTGATGGTGTGACTCGGGTGACCCGTAGTAAATCGTTGCGCCGACGGCCGCTGCTCCCATCCGCCATGCCTGCTCGACCCGCGCGAAATAGATCTGGTCGAAGGAATTCGGATAGGTCAGCAATTCATTGTGATTCAACTTTACCAAAAACGGAATTCGATGGGCGTACTTGCGCGAGACCGCGCCCAGCACGCCCAGCGTCGAGGCTACCGCGTTACAGCCGCCCTCAATGGCGAGCTTCACAATGTTCCCGGGGTCGAAATAGTCGGGGTTCGGAGCAAAGCTTGCCCCGGCGGAATGCTCGATGCCCTGATCCACCGGCAGGATGGACAAATAACCGGTCCCAGCAAGACGGCCGTGGTTGAAAATCTGCCCCAGGTTCCGCAGCACTGTGGCCGGACGGTCCGTCTGCGCGTATACCCGGTCAACGAAATCGGGACCCGGCAAATGCAGCTTTTCCCTTGGGATGGTCCTGCAATCGTGCTCGAGCAGGCTTTTCGCGCTGTCACCCAGTAATTGTTCAAGTTCAGCATGCATTTTTCTTGGATGTGCCGGTTGACGCTTGTCCGCGCGGCCTAGTCTATATGGCCCCGGGCGGAGCACAAGCAGACTGTATCCTTAAACTGGTTTCCGCTGGTCACGCTGCCGAACCCGACGGGCGCCTTGCAAGTCACGAATGACGCGGGCGACCCCGATTCCCGGTTCTTCACGGTAACTGCACAGTGATCCTATCGCGGCTCCAAGGCAGACAACTACCTCGCATTGATGCACCAGAACACTCCGCATGCTTCAGAAGCAATTAAACAGCGCGGCGGACCGGCCGCGCGGACGACACGCAGCCCGGCGGTTCAGCGTGCCGTCGACCAGACGGTCAGAACACTTCGGCTTTCAGTCCGGTCACGGTTTTGACCAAACGCGCAATCCGGGAGAGGCTCTTGAGAGGCAGGTGGCCGCATTCGGAATGCGGAGTCGGGCGTGTCGCGGAGTAGATTTGCACGAGCGGTATTTGCGCACCACCTGCCTTTAACTCGCTCAAACGTCTGACGTATTCATCCAACTCCTCACTGGGCGGTTCCTGGCCATTCAACATCGGAAACAGGCTTTGGATCACGACCGGCCGCTGCCGGGCAACCAAAAGGATGTTCGCCAGCACCTTCTCCAGCGGGCAATCCGGCCGGTTCACCCGGTCCATGTACGCCTGGGTCCCGGCGTCCAGCTTGGCCCAGACCTCGTCCTGGGCCGTGAAGAATCCCAGGCCTTTCTGCACCTGCGGCAGGTCCAGTCCGGCCGCGTTGGTGATGAGCACGATTTTGAAAAAGGGAAACTTTCCCAGTGCGCGGATGTGCATGACCGCATGAACAGCCTCGATAAAACCCGGGCAGGTCGTCGGCTCGCCATCGCCACTGAGCGTGACGTGGCGCAGTTTGAGCAGTTCGGGCGGGGCGTTGCGATAGGCCGGAAGGTCGCGGAGCTGGCCGGTGTGCGCCAGGGCCAGCGTCTCTTCCAGCTCGGCGCCCATCACGTCCACGTTCAACTCATTCGTGCTCACGGCATCGGCGCGGCTTACCTCACAATACGCACAATCGAAGTTGCAGTGTTTGTTCGGATTCATGTTCACGCCGATGGACAACCCCCGGGCGCGCGGCGAGACCACCGTGTACACGAAGCGGTTGTTGAAAAACTCCCGTGGACAACCAAACGCCGTAGCGCGCGGAGAAAGCCCGGGGGGGCTCGACACGGGCGCCCGGTTTTCCCGTTCGCACGAGGGAATGGGCTTTGACTCACCCGCAATAGGCGACAGCAGTGTTTGCATTGATATACACATACTGGCCGCTCGCGGCAAACACTCCACTGAAGTTGGCGACTCCTTTGCGTTTATTGCTGGTCCCCTTCGTCAATAACCGCAAGCGTGCGCAGAGCGCCGGACCAGGTAGGCGTTGGCAAATTTAAAAGGCGCGCGCAAAGACATGGCTTGACGTAATGACACTTTACCGCTCTGATCGCTCATAATCAGCCGCAAGGGTTGTAAAGCAAACACCGATCGTTGTGCAGAGTCCGCAATTGCTGGACACGTTACCTTGCATGCCCGGCGGGTTCGAAGAGAGAAACCCGGAAGGCCCATGCAGGTTTACGCCCGTGGCCCTCCGCCCGCCACGGCGCGTGAGACCCACGACAAACCAACGAACGTTTAACAAAGGACAAAAGAGGTGAAGCGCGCATTCGCTCAGCCGCCTATTTTTGGCGCGAAATGAACGTCTCGGACAACCTCAGAGGCCTTCCGAAAATCAGGTGAACCTATGAGAACTCCATTGAATAATCCGCACGCCGAGCGCGGTGATTCGCGTGAAGGCAAGGTCAGTCGCCGGAGACTCGTTGCCGTTGCGTCGGCCGTGGTGGTGACCGTGGCGGCCATTTCCTGCGCCACGGTCACGCGCACCGTGATGGCGCCGCCGGCCATTCCAGGGGCAACCTTTGTCGGTTCGGACACCTGTGCGCAATGTCACGAAGTCATCACTCGTGATTTCAAAACTGCCACGCACGCCCGGTTGAAGGCGCCGGGTGACAACGCGAAGGACGTCGGCTGTGAGTCATGCCACGGCGCCGGCAGCATCCACAATGCATCCGGTGGCGCGCACGGCACGATCGTGAATCCGCGCAAATCTCCGGAGACCTGTTTTCAATGCCATCTGGACAAGCGCGGGCAGTTCAATCTGCCGCACCATCACCCCGTCCTCGAAGGCAAGGTTAGCTGCGGGGACTGTCACAACCCGCACAAGGGCCCCGCCGTGAAGGCCGGCGGGACATCGTTGCTTTCAGAAAATGAGACCTGCGGCCAGTGCCACACGGCGCAGTTCGGGCCGTTCGTGTTCGAACACGAGGCATTGCGCGAGGGCTGCACCACCTGTCACGAGCCGCACGGTTCGGTCAACGCGAAGATGCTGGTTTCACGCAATCAGACGCTCTGCCTCAAGTGCCATTTCCAACGGCAAGCCACGCCGGGCAGAATCCTCATTGGCGGACAGGATCACACGTCGTTCCTGAGCCGCGGCACCTGCTGGAGCGCGGGCTGTCACGAGGCGGTGCATGGCTCGCAAATCGGATCATCCATGCGCTTTTAAGCCCGCAACCAACGCTGACAAAAAGGACCTCAGATGAAAACGACCTTCAAAACTGACTGGTGGAAGCGAGGGCAAGGGGCGGGCTGCGTCTTTGCCGCCTCATGGCTGATCGGTTCATTGATGGCGGTCGCCCAGGAAACGCCGGCGCCGAAGACCGCGGGTGACAAACAGCCGGCTGCGGAAAAACCGGCTGAAACGACAGATCAGACGGCAACCGAGTATAACAACTGGATTACGCTCGGTGTCGGCAGCACGTTCATTGACGGCGACAAGGCGTCGTTCATGCGCCGCGAACAAATGCGGAAAGGGCCATTTGGAGGCGTGGAGGACTTTCATTGGGAAGAGAACGTCGGCAAGAAAGGCATCTTTCAAATTGACGGTCACGGCATTTTTGACAACCACGACTACTCCATACAATTGGGCCTTTCCGATCCGGACAAGGGTTACCTTCGCGCAGGCTACAACGAATTTCGCACCTGGTATGACGGCAGCGGCGGATTTTTTCCGCAAAACGGCCAGTGGTTTTCGCTATACGACAACGAACTGCATATTGACCGGGGTGAGGCTTTTTTCGAAGGCGGGCTGACGCTGCCGGACATTCCGCAGATCACTTTCCGTTACGCGCACGAATTCCGCAAAGGCCCGAAGGACTCGACCGAATGGGGTGATTCAAATCTCACCGGCGGATTTGGCACGCGCGCGATCGTGCCGACGTTTCTAAACATCGACGAGAAGCGGGACATTTTTCAAGGTGATGTGAAGCACACCATCGGCAACACGGACGTGGGCCTGGGTCTCCGGTACGAGATTCTCGATAATAACAACTCGCGCGAAATTCATCGCCGTCCCAACGAGCCGACGGCCGACCGGTATGTGACGCAAAAGGACGGTTTGAAGGAAGACATGTTCAACGTGCATGGCTTCACAGAGACACGGTTCAACGAAAAAGTCGCGCTGACACTGGGAGGGTCCTTTACCACGCTCGATACCGACATTTCCGGAAGCCGGATTTATGGCACCAGCTACGACCCCGTGTATGATCCGGTCTATGCGCGCCGACAACAGCGCGACGAAGGATTCATGGATCTGTCGGGCGGCGCGAACATGAAACAGTACGTGGCCAACCTTAATCTCATGGTGACGCCGCTTGATAACTTCGTCGTCGTGCCAAGTCTCCGTGTG
>DATNDF010000076.1 GCA_035607015.1 Candidatus Angelobacter sp.
TGGGCAGGGAGGAAGTCGCGGGCATTCTCAATGATATTTCCCCCGACGACCGCACGGCGTTGTTGGAAGAGCTGCCGTCCGCGGTCACACAAAAACTCCTGGCGCTGCTCAAACCGGAAGAGCGCAAAATCGCCACCGACCTGCTGGGGTATCCAAAAGACTCGATTGGCCGGCGCATGACGCCCGAATACGTGGCAGTCAAACAAAACTGGACCATCGCCGAAGTCCTTGAACATTTGCGCCGCGAAAAACAGAAACGTGATTCGGTAAGCCAGCTTTACGTCGTGGATGACCGCGGCCGGCTCGTGGATTTCGTCCGGCTGCGCGACCTCGTCGTTTCAGATCCCCAGGTGCCTGTGAGTGAATTGTTGCAAAACCAGAACCTTGCGCTCAACGCGACCGATGACCAGGAGACCGCTATTGCCGCGTTCAAGAAGTACGACGTGACGATCCTGCCCGTCATCGACGGCAAGGGCGTCATCGTGGGGGTTGTCACGGTGGACGATGTGCTCGATCTTGTGGAAAAGGAAGCGACCGAGGATATTCAAAAGCTGGGCGGTGTAGAAGCCCTGGACGCCCCCTATTTTCGCATTGGTTTGCTGGAAATGCTGAAGAAACGCGCGCCCTGGCTTTCCATTTTGTTCATCAGTGAAATGTTCACCTCAACCGCCATGGGTTATTTCGAGAACGAAATTGAAAAGGCCGCTGTGCTGGCCATTTTTCTGCCCCTGATATTGTCCAGTGGCGGTAATTCGGGTTCCCAGGGCACGACGCTCATCATCCGTGCAATGGCGTTGCGCGACATTTCGTTGAAGGATTGGTGGCGCGTCTTCAAGCGCGAACTGGCGACGGGCTTTCTGCTGGGCTGTTCACTCGCGGTGCTGGGCATTGCGCGCATCCTCCTTTGGCAGTTGTTGCACTTGAAAGACTACGGACCTTATTACCTTTTGCTGGCCTTCACGATCGGCGGAAGCCTTGTGGGCGTGGTGTTATGGGGCAGCCTCGTGGGCGCGATGCTGCCGATGTTGTTGCGATTTTGCAAGCTGGACCCTGCCACGTGCTCCGCGCCGTTCGTCGCCACCCTGGTGGATGTGACCGGAATCATCATCTATTTTACGCTGGCGTTTCGCGTGCTGCACGGAAAACTGCTCTGAACTCCGCTTGACCCGCTCTTCGCGCGGACCTAGATTCTTGTCGTAACCGGGGAGCCGTTGGAACGGCTGAGAGGTCCGCTGAGCGGACGACCCTTTGAACCTGATCCAGGTAATGCTGGCGTAGGAATCTTCAATTTCTTTTCGCCCTCCTGAATCAAACCGTAGCGGCGACCCATGACCGTTGAGGAAAGAAAGTTTATGATCGCGACCAAAGACTCGTTCGAACCGCACAGCAGCGAACAATTGCCCGCCAGCAAAAAGATCTACGTGCAGGGTAAGTTGCACAAAGACGTCCGCGTGCCGATGCGTGAGATCGAGGTGTTGCCCACGAAGTCATACACCGGTGCGGTCACGACGAATGATCCCGTGCGCGTGTACGATTGCTCCGGTCCGTGGGGCGATCCCGCGTTCACCGGCACATCCGAGCAGGGGCTGCCCGCGTTGCGTCGCGATTGGATTCTCAAACGTGGCGACGTCGAGGAGATTGATGGTCGCGAAGTGAAGCCGCAGGACGACGGTTATCTCTCCGGCAAACACGCCGAATACGCCAGCAAGGCGGAGAAGAATCGCCTCGTGGAATTTCCCGGCCTCACATCGCAGCGCCGCCGCCCGCTCCGCGCGAAGGTGGGTAAAGTCGTCACGCAACTCGCCTACGCCCGTGCCGGCATCATCACGCCGGAGATGGAATTCATCGCCATCCGGGAGCAAATGACGAATGACAAATGCCGAATGACGAATGGGGATTTGTCGCGCGACAACGTCCGCAACGACCTGAACAAGCAGCACGCTGGTAGCGCGCAACTCTCGTCATTAGAAATTCGTCATTCGGAATTCACGCCGAGTGTGTTCAGGAAGTTTCCGCAAAGAATCCCGGCTGAGATAACTCCGGAGTTTGTGCGTGCAGAGGTGGCGGCGGGCCGCGCCATCATCCCGAACAACATCAATCATCCCGAGTCCGAGCCGATGATCATCGGGCGCAACTTCCTCGTGAAGATCAACGCCAACATCGGCAACAGCGCCGTCGCGTCCAGCATCGAGGAGGAGGTCGAGAAGATGCGCTGGGCCACCAAGTGGGGCGCGGACACCGTCATGGACCTCTCCACCGGCAAGAACATCCACGCCACGCGCGAATGGATTCTCCGCAACTCGCCCGTGCCCATCGGCACTGTGCCGATTTATCAGGCGCTCGAAAAAGTGAACGGCAAAGCCGAGGACCTCACGTGGGAACTCTTCCGCGACACGCTCGTCGAACAAGGCGAGCAAGGCGTGGATTACTTCACCATTCACGCCGGCGTGTTGCTGCGCTTCGTGCCGCTCACCGCGAACCGCATGACCGGCATCGTGTCGCGCGGCGGCAGCATCATGGCCAAATGGTGTCTCTCGCATCACCAGGAAAATTTCCTCTACACCCACTGGGACGACATCTGCGACATCATGGCCGCCTACGACGTCGCGTTCAGCATCGGCGACGGACTGCGCCCCGGCTCGATTGCCGACGCCAACGATCAGGCGCAATTCGGCGAACTCCAGGTGCAGGGCGAACTCACCCGCCGCGCCTGGGCCAAAGGCGTCCAAGTGATGAACGAAGGCCCGGGCCACGTGCCCATGCACATGATCGAGGAAAACATGGCCAAGCAACTCGAATGGTGCGGCGAAGCGCCGTTCTACACGCTCGGACCGCTCACCACCGACATCGCGCCCGGCTACGACCACATCACCAGCGGCATCGGCGCGGCGATGATCGGCTGGTATGGTTGCGCGATGCTTTGCTACGTCACGCCCAAGGAACATCTCGGCCTGCCAAACAAGAAAGACGTCAAAGACGGCGTCATCGCCTACAAGATCGCCGCCCACGCCGCCGACCTCGCGAAGGGCCATCCCGGCGCGCAATACCGCGACAACGCGTTGAGCAAGGCGCGGTTTGAATTCCGCTGGGAAGATCAATTCAACCTCAGCCTCGACCCCGTTACCGCGCGCGAATTCCACGACGAAACCCTCCCGCAGGAAGGCGCAAAGACCGCGCACTTCTGCTCCATGTGCGGCCCGCACTTCTGCTCGATGAAGATCACTGAAGACGTCCGCAAATACGCCGCCGAGCAAGGCATCGCCGAGGAAGAAGCGCTGAAGAAGGGCATGGAAGAAAAGTCGAAGGAGTTCGTGGAAAAAGGCGCGGAGGTTTACTCGAAGGTGTGATTTCGACGGAGCGCGGCTGTATCGAAGATCAGCCGC
>DATNDF010000077.1 GCA_035607015.1 Candidatus Angelobacter sp.
GCCGGCCATTACCCGTCGCAGCTTTCCGGCGGCCAGCAGCAGCGCGTGGCGGTCGCGCGCGCGCTCGGAGGCAAGCCCTCCATTTTGCTCGCGGATGAACCCACCGGGAACCTCGACTCGAAAAACGGCGAGGCGGTAATGGAACTCCTGCGCGAATTGCACCGTGAAGGCGCAACGATCTGCATGGTCACGCACGATCCGAGGTTCTCCCGGCACGCCGAGCGCAACGTGCATCTGTTTGACGGACGCATCGTGGAAGAAAGCGTCGAAGGAAAACCGGCGACGGAATGACAACGAACAAATGCGAATTGCACCGAAGGCGGGCGTCCAGTCTCCGCGGATCTGCCGCGAAGGATGGCGGACGCCTTCGGATCCCGATAACGACGCCGCCCTTGGCGAATCCAGATCCTAAATCGAAAGTATGAACGATCTGAAGTCTGCCCTCCGCCAGTTGCTGAAGAACCCCGGATTTACTGTCGTGGCGGTGCTCACGCTCGCGCTCGGCATCGGGGCCAACACCGCCATCTTCAGCATCATCAATGGCGTGATGCTCCGGCCGCTGCCGTATCCGGAACCGGACCGGCTCGTCACACTATGGGAGCGCAGCCCGCAACGCGGCGTCGAGCAGGAGCGGGTCAGTGGCCCGAACTATCTCGATTGGCGCGCGCAAAACACCGTGCTCGCAGACCTCGCCGTCAGTCCGGGCTGGGAGGGGGTCGAAGACTTCAATCTCGTGTTGCGCGACACGACGACGAAGGTCCGCGCGAGTTATGCCTCGGCCAGTTTGTTCACGACGCTCGGCACGAAGCCCCTCCTGGGTCGCACGCTACTGCCCGACGAAGATCTCAAACAGGGCAATCGCGCCGCGGTGCTCAGCTACGGTTTATGGCAGCGACATTTCGGCGGCGACTCGAATGTCCTCGGACAAACGCTGACTGTGGACACGTATGGCCGGCGCGATTACGCGATCGTCGGCGTGATGCCGCCAGGTTTCGGCCTGCCCGGCCGGTGTGAACTGTGGCTGCCACTCGGCTGGATGGGCGTGACGCTCACGGAGCGCCGTTCGGCGCACTGGCATAACGTCATTGCGCGACTCAAGCCCGGCGTCGCGCTGGCGCAGGCGCAGAGTGAACTCAGCGCGATACAGGGGCGTCTGAAAGAGGCCTACCCCGGCCAATCGATCGGTTCGGAAGTCGCCGTGGTGCCCCTGTTGCAGCAGGCGCTCGGGCGGAACCTCCGGACCGCGTTGATGGTGTTGTGGGGCGTCGTGGTCGGCGTGCTGTTGATCGCCTGCGCGAACGTCGCCAACCTGATGCTCGCACGCGCCTCGGCGCGGCAGAAGGAAATCGCGTTGCGCCTCGCACTGGGTGCCGGGCGCTGGCGCGTGATGCGCCAACTGCTGATCGAAAGCGTCGCGCTGGCGGTCCTCGGCGGCGGACTCGGCGTGTTGCTCGGCTGGTGGGGAGTGCAAATCTTCGTCGCGGTCGGCCCCGGCTACATCCCGCGCCTCGATGAGGTGACGCTCGACCGCACGGCGCTCGGGTTCACCTTGGGCGTCTCTGTGTTTACGGGTGTGTTGTTCGGTCTTGCGCCTGCGTGGCAGTTCTCGCGGCCGGACCTCAACGAGGCGTTGAAGGAAGGCACACGCGCGGCGTCCGCGGGGACGGCGGCGGGCCGGACGCGCAACCTGCTGGTGGTGGCGGAAGTCGCGTTGTCGGTGGTGCTTCTGGCCGGCGCGGGATTGATGTTGCAAAGCTTTTCCCGGATGCTGAGCGCGGACCGCGGATTCCGGCCCGAACATCTGCTGACGGCGGAACTCGACTTCTCCGTGTCCGGCTTTACGACGTGGGTTCGCCCGACCGCGACGCGGCCGCAGGTGCCGTTGCGTGAATTGATGGAACGGTTGCGCGCCTTGCCCGGCGTTGAAGCCGTGGGCGCCGGCAGCCGCCTGCTCCGACGCCAGAACCAGCCGCCGGCGCAAACCATTTCTATTCGTGGACGGCCGATGCTCAAGCCGGAGGAACAACCGACGGCGGAGTTCAAGGGCATTACGCCCGACTGGCTCCGCGCTCTGGGCGCGCGTCTGCAGCGAGGACGCGACATCAGCGAGGCCGACGCGCTGGAGTCGCCCGGCGTGGTGCTCATCAACGAGACGCTGGCCCGGCGTTACTTTCCGAATGAAGACCCGATCGGACAGCGCCTCAGGATTGGCACCGAGCAGCCCCCGTTGAACGCGACAAATGTGTACGGTCTGCCCGAGTGGAGCGAAATCGTCGGCATCGTCAGCGACGTGAAGTCGCTGCATCCGCACCCCGAGGTGGTTCCGGAAGTGTATCAGTCCTACTGGCAATATCCGATGCAAAGTCCGACCATCTTGGTGCGCACGACACGTGATCCGGCGGCGCTTGCCGAGTCCATCCGGCGCGAGACGAAAGCGGTGATTCCGAATCTGCCGCCGCCATTGATTCGAACGATGGACGACCTGCTTTCGGAAACCGTGGCGCAACCGCGCCTGCAAGCCGGGTTGCTGGGTCTGTTCGCCGTCGTGGCGCTGCTGCTGGCCGCGGTCGGTCTCTACGGCCTGTTGGCGTATCTGGTGACACAGCGCCAGCGTGAGATCGGGGTCCGCGTGGCGCTTGGCGCGGAAAAGCGGCACGTGCTCTCGCTCGTGATCGGGCAGGGGATGAAACTGGCGCTTGCCGGCATTGCCATTGGCATCGTCGCTGCGCTGGCATCCACACGCGTCATCCGCGGCCTCCTCTACGGAATCGCGCCAACCGATCCCGCGACCTTCGCCGCTGTGTCGCTGGTTCTCGTCATCACAGCTCTGCTCGCTTGCTGGTTGCCCGCGCGCAAGGCGGCTCGTGTCGAACCGATGGTGGCTCTGCGGAATGAATGATGGCTCGCAAATTCCATTAAGCATGAAAGACCTCAAATTCGCCTTCCGCCAGTTGCTGAAAAATCCCGGCTTCACCGCGGTGGCGGTGCTCACGCTCGCGCTGGGCATCGGTGCCAACACCGCAATCTTCAGCATCATCAATGGCGTACTGTTGAAACCATTGCCCTATCCCGAATCGTCTCGTCTCGTGGCGTTGTTCGAGAACCATCGGGAACAGGGACAGGATTTCGTGCCCCTGAGTGCGCCGGCGTTCACAGACTGGCGCGCACAAAGCACCGTGTTCGAGGATCTGGCCGCTTACCAGCCCGGCGGATTTGATCTCACCGGCACGGGCGATCCCGCACGGCTGTTTGGCGTGCGCGCGTCGGCCAGCCTGTTTCCGCTCCTGCGCGTTCGACCGCTGCTGGGACGTGGCTTCACTGAGGACGAGGACAAGTCTGGTGGGAATCGCGTGGTGGTATTGGCGCACAAATTGTGGCGGGAACGCTTTCAGAGCAACCGGGACGTGATCGGGAAAAGCATCACGTTGGACGGCAATGTTTATTCCATCATCGGCGTGATGCCTGCGGAGTTTCGCTTCGCAGGAATCGATGCGGATATCTGGCTGTCCATGGCATTTCAACCCTTCGAGATAGAGAACCGCGGTGGCCACAACTACAAGGCGATCGGCCGTCTCAAACCCGGCGCAACGCTGGAGCAGGCCCGCCGGGAAATGAACGTCATCGCCGGACGTCTCTCGGGCCAGTACGAGCTGTCGCGCGGCTGGGGCGTCACGGTGTTCCCGTTGCAAGAACAGATCGTGCGGGGATCGACGCGGTCCCTTTACATCTTGTTTGGTGCCGTTGGCTTCGTCCTGCTCATCGCTTGCGCAAACGTCGCGAATCTGTTGCTGGCCCGCGCCTCGGTGCGAACGCGCGAGTTCGCCATTCGCGGAGCGCTCGGAGCCGGACGTTCGATCATCGTCCGTCAGTTGGTATTGGAGAGTTTGCTTTTGGCTGGCCTCGGCGCGCTCGCCGGCTGGTTTCTGGCAAATTGGGCCCTGGCCGTAGTGCTGAAGATGGGCGCCGCGGGATTGCCGCGGTTGGAGAATGTGCGACTGGACGGCGGAGTGGCCGTGTTCGCCGTCTTGGTGACCTTGGCCGCGGGAATCGCTTTCGGACTCGCGCCGGCCTGGTTCGCTTCTCGCATCAGCCTTGGAGAAGTCTTGAAGGATACGGCCCGCGGTTCCACGTCAGCTCGGGGCCAGTGGCTTCGCGGAAGCTTCGCCGTGGTTCAGCTTGGTTTGGCCATCGTGCTGGTAGTGGGTGCGACCCTGATGCTGCGCAGCTTTGGACGCATTCGGACGCTCGATCCGGGCTATCAACCGGACCACATTCTTACGGCCTCGCTCACGATGCCGGACGACCGGTTTCCCGGCAATGACGTCCGCGAACGCGAGCCATTTCGCAAGGCGTTTCTCGCCCGGGTCGTCGAACGCGCCGCCGCCCTGCCAGGCGTCGAATCCGCCGCGTCGGTCATGGGCATGCCACTGACGATCATTGGCGCAAGCTCTCAGGTCTTCGTGCTGGGTCGGCCCGAGCCGAAACCTTCGGAGCCGCAGGCGGCCGGCTACTCGCAAGTCAGCCCCAATTATTTCCAGACGATGGGAATTACGCTTCTTCGAGGAAGACATTTCGATGGACGCGACTCGGTGGACGCGCCGTTCGTCGCCATCGTGAACGAATCTTTCACCCGCGTCTTCTTTCCAAATCAAGAACCCATCGGCCAGCGGCTCCGCATCATGGACAGCTATCGCGACCGGCCCACCGAGATTGTCGGCATCATTCGCGATACCCGGCAACGGGGAATCACCGCGAACCCGGGTCCGGAGATGTATTTCCCCGTGGCACAGAGGTGCTGGGCCAACGGCCAGATCGTGCTGAAGACAAAGGGCGATCCTGCCGCGATGATCCCGGCACTCACCAAAGCCGTGGCAGACCTGGACTCCCGGCAGCCGCTCTACTTCGTCAGGGCACTGTCTTCGCTGATGGAGGAATCAACCACTCAACAGCGGCTGCAAACCGTGCTGTTGTCCGTCTTCTCTACAATCGCGCTGATTCTGGCGCTCGTCGGTGTCTATGGAGTGATGGCCTGCGCCGTGGCTCAACGACACCATGAGATCGGTGTGCGGATGTCCCTGGGCGCGCAACGACAGCAGGTGCTGGCCATGATCATGGGGCAGGCAATGAAACTGTCCGCCGTAGGAATCTTGCTCGGTTTGGCGGCTGCATACGCGCTGACCGGGATGCTGCGCAGTCTCCTCTTCGAAATCAGCCCCACCGATCCGCTTACGTTTGCCCTGGTTCCCTGCGTGCTCGCTATCGCCGCACTTGCGGGGAGTTGGCTGCCGGCGCGCAAGGCGGCTCGCGTCGATCCAATGGAGGCATTGCGCCATGAATGATCTCAAATTTGCTTTTCGCCAGTTGCAGAAGAATCCCGGATTCACCGCCGTGGCGGTGCTCACACTGGCCCTTGGTATCGGAGCCGCCACGGCGTTGTTCAGTGTTGTCTATGGCGTCTTGATCAGCCCGTATCCTTACGCGAGGCCCGGTGAAATCTGGACGCCGGGCCTCCACAGTGCCAGCGCCAACCAGAGAATGCGTCCTTACCGGCCGAATGAATATCTGCAAATGACCAAGCTGTCCGCCTTTTCAGATGTCATGGCGACGGGTCCGGGAAACGTTCTTTTGACGGGCGAATTTGATCCCGAAAGCATTCGCGCAATCCGCGTTTCCGGCAACGCGTTTCAATTTCTCGGCGTGCCACCGTTATTCGGCCGCACGATCCAGCCGTCGGACATTCGTCCGACCGGCGAGCCGGAGTTGGTCACGGTGCTGAGTTTCCGCCGCTGGCAAAAGCTCTTCGGCAACGATACCAACATCCTCGGCAAAACGCTGCGGTTGGACGATCAGCCGCACACCATCATTGGCGTCATGTCTCCGCGTTTCGGATGGTGGACCGATGACGGAGTCTGGCTGCCCATGGGGATTGATTCACGTGATCAGCGGGGAGTTTTCCCGATCATTCGATTAAGCCCGGGCGTCTCATCCGCCGCCGCACAACAGCAGTTGCACGCTCTGCAACTGGAGCTGGCAAAAATGAATCCGTCCGGGTTTCCCAAAGATGAGTTTGCCACGAGCCTGACCAATTATCTGGACATCACGGCGGCCAGTGGCGAGATGCAGCGAAGCCTGCAGTTGCTTCTCGGCGCCGTCGGATTCCTGCTGTTGATCGCCTGCGCCAACGTGGCCAATCTGCAGCTTGCCCGCGCAACGTCGAGATCGCGTGAAATGGCGATCCGTCTTTCAATCGGCGCCGGACGCAGTCAGATAGTGCGGCAGTTGTTGACCGAGAGTGTTCTTGTGTCGCTGCTGGGCGGCGCGCTCGGCCTGTTGTTCGCCTTCTGGATCACCCGCCTGATGCTGTTGTTGATGCCCGGCTTTTACGTTCCGAACGAGGCCCGGATCGAGGTCAATGGATACGTTTTATTTTTCAGTCTGATCATCTCGGTGGTGACCGGAATCCTCTTTGGGCTGGTGCCCGCTCTTCAATCATCACGGCCCAATCTGGTCGAGGCGCTGAAGGACGAGTCGCGAGGTTCCGCGGCTTCAGCCGGGGGAAAGACGCGATCATTGCTGGTGATTGCGGAGGTGGCCTTGTCCGTGGTGCTGCTCGTCAGTGCCGGTCTGACGATCCGGAGTTTTGTCGCGTTGCAAAAAGTTGAGCTGGGCTTTCGCCCCGAACGGGTGATGACTGTGAACCTGCCCCTGCCACCGAAACATTACGCGACCTGGGATCAACGCAATCGCTTTGCCGAAGAATTGCTGGAACGCGCCAAAAATCTTCCCGGAGTCCAGGCGGTAACGATCGGCAATGGCGGGCTTCCTTTCGGCGGACCCTCCTCCGCCTTTGCCATCGAAGGCCAGACGGATACCGAGGCGCGCCAGATCATGCTGCAACTGGTCAGTGCCGATTACTTGAGCACTGTTGGTGTTCCGCTCCGGCAGGGACGCATGTTGACGGAGCGGGAGATCAAAGGCTCGCAAAACGTCGCGGTCATCAACGAGGCGGCGGTGAAATTCTGGGCGGCCGGAGAAAATCCCATCGGTCGGCGTCTCCGTTTGGATTTGTTGGAAAAGCCGGGAGGTCCGGTACTCACACCGACGAATTCCTCGCCTTACGTCACGATTGTCGGTGTGGTGGGCAACACGCGCAACGACGATCTACGAAACGACCCGCAACCGGCGGTTCTTTTGCCCTACACACTTCTGGCGCCGCCGGGACGTACTCTCGCCCTTCGCACCCGTGGTGATCCGAAATCACTCATGAACGCCCTGCGAATGCAGGTGCGCGAGATGGACAAGGAACAACCGATCAACGGCCCGACCACGTTCGAGGAGGAAGTGGGCTTTCGAACCGCGCAACCCCGCTTCATCATGGCGTTGTTCAGTCTGTTTGCGGCGCTCGGTCTCGCGCTGGCGCTGGCCGGCATCTACAGCGTTCTTTCCTATCTGGTGACTCGCCGGACGCACGAAATCGGCGTGCGCATGGCGCTCGGCGCCCGGCGCGGAGATGTGCTCCGTTTGATCTTCAAAACCGGTGGCAGGCTCGTGGGCCTCGGGCTGGTCGTGGGAGTCATTGCCAGTTTCGGCGTCGCCCGGATGCTCGGCAGTCAGATCGAACTTTTCCAGGTGCGGGCTGCTGATCCCGTGTCGTTCCTGGGCGTGATGCTGCTGCTCGGCGCAGTCGCGATGGTGGCGTGTTACATCCCCGCCCGTCGGGCCACAAAAGTGGATCCGATGAACGCTTTGCGTTATGAATGATCTGAAATTCGCCTTTCGCCAACTGCTAAAGTACAAGGGCTCGTCGCTGCTGGCCGTGTTGATTCTCGCGCTGGGCATCGGCGGAACGACGGCCGTGTTCAGCGTCGCCGACAAGGTGTTATTGAACCCGATTCCCGGCCGCAACGCTGATCGGCTGATCACAATGGCAGAAGTAGATGTCATGCATGATTCTCACTGGAACGCTTCTCCGCCGTTGATCCAGGAGCTGACCACCTGCTCCAATCTGATTGATTCGCTGACCTACTGCTTCCAGGGAGCGGCGGAAAGGAAGTTCCCGGTCGCTGAAAAGGTCGTCAAACTCCATGGCGCGACCGTGGCACCCAACTTCTTCGACCTGCTCGAGCTGCGACCCCTGGCAGGTCGAACATTCTTCGCCGGAGAAGGCCGCGACGGAAGCGCGCCGACGATTGTGGTCAGTGAGGGATTCTGGCGTCAGTACTTTGGGGCCGATCCGGGCCTGATCGGACGAAGCATCGAATTGGATGGAAAGGCTCACCTGGTGATCGGCATCATGCCATCCAATGTGCAATTCCCGTTCGGCGCAGGATACAGCCAGTTCTGGATTCCCCATGTGTTTACGGGCGAGGAGATCAGCAGCGATTGGGCGGCAAGAAACAGAGTGTGGCAGCCGATTGCAAGGCTTCGTGAAGGTGTCAACCTGCCTTCGCTTCAATCAGTGCTGGACGCGGTCGCCGCGCGTCGCGCGCCGTCGGTGAGCGAACCCAACCAAAGGTGGACAATCCAGGCCATGCCGGCCCGGCATAGTTTCAGCAGCGAGCAACTGCAGAAAACGGTCTGGTGTCTGTTGGCGATGATGGGGGCGCTGTTGCTGATCGCCTGCGCCAATGTCGCCAATCTTCTCCTTTCCCGCGCGCTTTCCCGTCGCGGCGAGTTCGGTATTCGCATGGCCATTGGCGCCCGGCGGCTGCGCCTCGCGCGGCAACTGTTCATCGAGGGCTTCACGCTCGCCGGAATGGCGGCGGCCCTGGGAATCTTCCTTGCCTGGGGCGGCATCAAAGCGCTGGAGCAGTTTTACCTGACCCAGCTTCCGCGCATCAACGTCATTGGCTTGAACTGGGGCGTGCTCGGCATCGCCTGCTTCGTGTCGGCGCTGGTCGGCGTTTTGTTCAGCACCGCTCCGGCGTGGCTGGCGGCACGAATCAATGTGAACGAGACGCTGAAGGAGTCGGGTCCACAACACAGCGGCGGGTTTTTGCAACGGCTGTTTCACGATGGCCTGGTTGTGATTCAGGTCTGTCTGGCGGTGGTGCTGCTCGCCGGAGCGGACGTGATGACTCGAAGCGTCGTCAACCTGCTGCGCGTGGATCCGGGATTGGAAGCGAAGGGGCTTTACCGGGTTTACTACGATGCGATCGATTACATGAACCAACCGGCCTACGACTTCGAGGGGGCGCTTAAGCGAGGAGTGCCGCGAAGCCAG
>DATNDF010000078.1 GCA_035607015.1 Candidatus Angelobacter sp.
CTCAGGATCATTCCGGTGGTCATGCTGACTTCCTCACGGGAGGAATCCGACCTGGTTGAAAGCTACAAGCTTGGCGTGAATGCTTACGTGGTCAAGCCGGTGGGCTTCCAACAATTCGTGGATGCGATAGGACAATTGGGAATGTTTTGGGCGGTGCTGAACGAGCCGCCGCCGGAGCGCGGAGTCCCCGGATGAGGCCGCGAGCCGGACTCCGCGCCCGATGGTGGCGATCCGAACCTCTTTGGTTTCCGCCGAGAACTGCCGGGCAGCGTCAACTCAATCTCCGGCATATTGGCTGCTAACTCTTTCTCTGGCCTGCTGTTTGGCTCAAGAACACAGTAGTAAAATCGCAGGTCGCAGCGCGGCTAGCACCCACGCCGCGCTGCCTCTTTCTTGATGCCAATCGCAGCGCGTCCTCAAAAAGACCAAGATCGCAAGTGGTAAACGGGTTATCGCGAGAGGCCGCCGTGTTACCAGCCACCCATCGGTCGCCGTCGTGTCATTGACGTGACGCGATTTATTTTTTACCTGGTGTTGCGAATTGGGCATTTGATTTCTGGAGCAACTCCGGAAAACTGCCCCGCCCGTGATGGTAGCTGCGGGTCGGGGCATCCTCCTGTCCAAGACTCCGAAGCTTATCGCAGTTTTCCCATGACCTGCATATACCCTAAAAATGGTATGGCAAACACGCCGCAGTTATTCCCGGTGGGCTCCGCCCAGGGCCTCGAGCTGCGCTTGAAAGTTGCCGCGAGTGGCGACTTCCTTTACAACCACCCGCAAAGGCCGGCGCGGCAATAGATTTTTGGCCGGGCAAAGGCTGACAACCGGTTCCGGCGGTGGACGTTGGCCGGTCCCGCGGAGAATGAGGAATCCTCCGCTCGCGACCGCAAGCCTGTTGGACGACTGGTTACTCCGGACGCTGGCGACAACCCTCCCTAAACGGAATCCGAAACGCTAACGTCAGCCAGCGCGCGAATTTTCTGTTTATCACTCGACATTTTGCCCTCGTGATGCATTAATGGCGTCTCTCTCGCGGCACGCCTCTTGGCGCCTGGCCTGTGGTCTGGCGTCGTTTTTTTGGGGCGGGAGCCTTGAGTAACAACAAAAACAAAGAAGGTATGAAGTCAAAAATAGTGATGTCGGGTTTGCTTGCATTGGGCCTGTCTGCTCTGACGGCCAATGCCTGCCTTGTCGAGATCAGGGTTGCCTGTCCGAACGACAATGCAGTCAGCGGTATTCAGGTGTGCATCAGTGATGTGGGATGCGCCACCACTGACAATCTCGGAATAGCTGAAATACTGGTGCCCTACCTGGGCACTTACACCGTCTGCGTGGACACGTCCACCCTGCCTGCGGGGGCCACCCTCAAGTCTTCTTGCAAGACTATCAACGTGGTCGATGACGCTCCTCCGGTCGTCGAGTTTACCTTGGGCGGGGATTTCTGCACCACACCTCCTCCTCCAGGGCCTTGCTGGCTGACCGGTGGCGGCACGATTGGCAAATCCAAGGGCGTTGCGGATTACAGTTTCGGCGGCGTCGTTTATCCCGGATGCAGTCCCAAAGCCGCAGACGGCGGGAACTGGAACGTGATTGATCATGCCACTGGCCTGCATTTCCAGGGACAGGCGATCATCGTTGACTCCTGCTCGGGCGTGTCAACCAAATCACCGAGGGTCAACGTAAACATCATCGACTTCCATGGCACCGGTATCCTGAGTGGTATCGGCGGCAACCCGGACGCGACGATCCCGGTTACGTTCGTCGGACGCGCCATCGACAATCTCGAATCGGGCGGCGGCAGCGACAAGCTGTACCTGAGCGTCTCCAACGGCAGCACGATTGTGTTGCAGGTCGGAAACAGCGCGGCAGATCCGGCGACCATCGCCACGGGAAATCTGCAGATCCACACTTCGAGCTGTAACAATTAGCAACAGCAGGAAGTCTTACGCATAAGCCGCGGGCGTTCTCGAACGTCCGCGGCTTCGATTTTCTTGGAACACCCGCTCCTTTTGCCTGCGCTCGATAAAAGGAGGTTCGAACATTTGCCGATAATTTGTCGGCACATGAAAGTTCCAGAGTTCCGAAACTCTTGTGCACGGGATTTGCGCGCCCGCTTCCGGCGAGCAACGCACAAAAAAATCGTGCTGCGCCGACACTGCCGGTTTCACCCGGGCGATGGTTGCGGCCTTCGAGGCGATTTCCGGCCGCCAGAGTTTAATCTCCATTTGCCGGCACTGCAGGCGGATTGCCTGCCGGCTGCAACAGCATCTCAAAGCGCTTGCGCGAGTGTCTCTCGCCGTGGTTTTTTCTCCGCAGGTGGTGGGAGCGGCCATCGAGCCTCCGAACACACCGGACTACGGGAACTTAAAGTCCAAAACCAGAAACCGGAAAATCTTCCCCCGCCGGCGTTCCTGACTCAAACACCGCAAAACGTTTTCACACAGCCTCGCGCATAGGAGGCCGCCCCTCGAAATCCTCGCGCAGACGACTCATGCGTGTTCCCAATCCTCAAAGCGCTTGCGCCGCTCTTGTCGGTAATTCGTGACCTCAAGACGAACCCCATCCGGGTCGGAAAAGAAAAGCGCGTAATAGTCGGGAGCGTATTCCGGGAAAAGCTGAGGAGACGAACAATCCACTGCCCCTTCCGTAAGGCGTTTGGCAATGGCGTCCACAGTGGCTGCATCCTCGACTCGAAAACAGAAATGGTGCAGACCGGGACTCAAAGGGTCGTGGAGCCTGCCGCTATGAGCAGGCCGCAGCACAAACCCAAAGTGGCGGTTGTAGTATTGAAGGTGATGATCTCCCTCGTTCGTGAATGTGTTTTTGCGGAAACCAAGGATGCCCATGACCCGGTCGTAAAACTGCTCGGAACGAGCGAGGTCAGAGACCGCAAGGTAGATGTGATCGATGCCGATGGTCTCGATATTCATGCCGTGTTGGTGCGTCTTCACCGAAGTTCCAGCGTCATGAAAACGCTGTTCGGGTCGGGAACATAGCTGCCGAAGGGCGGACACTCGACAAACCCATGCCGTTTGTAGAACTCGCGGGCGGGAATGAAATACGGCCACGCCCCCGTCTCAAGGCTCAACCGGGAATATCCCATCCGGCGTGCCCTTTCAATAATGTGCCGGAGCATTGCACTGCCTGCGCCTTTGCGTCGTCGCGACTGCTCGGTGTGCATGGATTTTATCTCCCCATGAGATTCTGAGAGACGCTTCAAAGCACCAATCGCGACGAGATGCTCTCCGTCCCATGCCGACCAGAATTGAACGTCCGGCGATTTCAACCCGCTCAGGTCCAGCGCGTGTGCGCTACCGGGGGCTGTCTCGGCGCGCGCCGTGATAAAATGGTGAACGAGGAGCGTATGTACGCGAGCATCGTCCAGCCCTCCGTCAGCTATCTTCATGGGTGTGCCTCATCAATGTCGTGAAAGTTTCTTCGTCGTGAAGCGGCCCAGACCTTATGGCTTGTGAACGAATTGGCGGGCGTCTGTTTGACTTGTCGCGCGGGTTGCCCCGCGGATGCGGGACCGATCCACCTGTTGAGAAGTTCCGAAGAACTGTTCGTTAAACAAGAAAGGAAACAGATACCCATGAAATCTGCTCCAACCATCCTCCACGTCGGTTTGGACGTCCATAAAGAAACCATCGCCGTGGCCCTCGCCTCCGGGGAGGGGTCGGTGCGCCAATACGGGGACATCCCCGGCCATCTCCAGGCCGTGGACACACTGATCAAGAAGTTGCAAAGGCCCGGAGAGGAACTGCGCTTTTGCTACGAAGCGGGCCCGTGCGGCTTTGTGCTCTGCCGCCATTTGCGGCGCAAAGGATTGGTCTGCCAGGGGGTGGCTCCCTCGCTGATTCCCAAGCGAGCCGGGGACCGCATCAAGACCGACGCCCGCGATGCCGGGCAGTTGGCCCGGCTGTTTCGCGCGGGCGAACTGAGCGCCGTGCGTGTGCCCGATGAAAGCGACGAAGCGATCCGTGATTTGATCCGCGGCCGCTTGAGCGCGGTGTTTGATCAACGCCGGGCACGCCAGCGCCTCAAAGGGTTTCTGTTGCGCCTGGGTTTCCGTTATCCGGGAAAAACCAGTTGGACGCCGGCACGCCTGAATTACCTCTCGAAATTGAAAATGCCCCATCCCGCCCTGCAAATCATCCTGGAGGAGTACATCGGGGCCATCCAAAGCGCCGGTGAACGGTTGGAGCGGTTGACCACGCAGGTGCATGGGCAGTTGACGGATTGGAAACGGTTCGGGCGAACCCTCGATGTCGTTAGGAGGCAATCTGCGATTGACCCTCGAGCCTAGACCGAGGCAGCGCCCCGACGAACTGTTGGTCAGGTGCTAACCAACGCACGTATATCAGCATGATCCACCGTCGAAATGATTCCCGATCTGCTCACCCTCCAGATCACTCCAGAATGCTTTGAAGAAAAAGAAACAGAAGAAGTGTGCCCGCTTGACATTTTCTAAGCCATATCAACGACCGGTCCGATCCAAGACCGATTCGAGGCGAGTACCGGCTGGGGGGTGGCGATTTATTTGCTCTCGCGTTGATTTGCCAAAGCAGCTCCTTCTGTCTGGAGCCCTGAGACCATCTTACCAAGTGCGGGAGGGTCGAAGTTCAGTGCCTGACTCCAATCGTTGCCCATTCGGACAAATGTCAACGGACCTGTAGTCGTGCTGCCATCGGCCCAGTTATATTCGATCTGCAAACTTGCTTCGTCACCGGAAACATTTTGCTCCAGGATGCGTGAGGAGACGAGAATATCGCGGTCCTCGTGCGGTTTGGAGCGATCAAAGAGATGTAACATATACTCGTCCGCCGAACCATACTTTGCCCGAACAGCCTCCGGTGCACCCGCGAAAACCGCCTCAGCCTCGGCCCGGGTGCGCTCATCTCTCCAAGCGACCGCGTTGCGGATCACATTCGTGTCTCCTTTCATTTTTGCCCATTGTAAAGTCTGATACGCGGATGCCGGGTCTGCAATTCCCACGTTCCTCATCTCCCCGGCAAGAAGGAGTTTGCCGGTGCTCGCATGGGCGGCATCCGCTGTTTTCGGTACGGCCTTTGTGGAAGTTTTACTCTTGGTCATGGCCTCAGGTTTTGTCTCGCGTGCTTTCAGCGCCACCAATTCGCCACGCAGGCGAGCCAGTTCTGCCAGCTCCTTCGCCCGCTGGCTTTCCGATGATCGCGCCTCCGCCATCAGCCGTTCTCCGTCCTCACGCAGCGTCTCCATTTCAGCGGTCTGTTGGCGCAGAACCGCCACTTCTCCTTTGAGACGCTGGTTGGCCAGGTGTTGAAGAACGATTGGGGCGGTTACACTCGCCGCCACCAGGGCGGCAATTCCGATCTTTGCTTGGGTTGAATTTGTCGTGAGAGATGCGCCCAGGCCATGAGCCGCCGCAATGGCCGCCACGGCCAAGCCCGCAGGCGCGGCTTTCACAGCCTCTGCCGATAGGATCGCCGCCAGACTCGCAGCGGAATTGGTGAAGCCGCGCTTTGCGAAGATGGCGCGCAAATGGTCCATCGCGCGCGCAACCCGCTTCTGCGCCGCATCCGGACCCAGCCCCAGTCGAACGCCAATCTGTTCGGCAGTCTTGTGCTCGAAGTAGCGCCAGAGAATCACTTCGCGCTCGACGCCCTTGAGTTGAGTAATCGCCTCATCCAAGTGCAGAGCCAATTGGTGCCAGGTTGCTTGGGATTCATCCACAATTATTGCTTTCATGGTCGCAGCCTCACATTCGCGTCGGCGACGGCGCTCTTCGCTTCTGACAGTGTTAATTGAAAGGTTGCGAGTCGTCTCGTAGAGCCATGCGGTCAAAGAAGAGCGTCCTTGCAACCGAACGGAATGCTGGGCCAGAGACAGAAATACAGCTTGAGTGACTTCTTCGGCCAGGGCCGCTTGCCGCACTATCCGTTGTGCGGTGGAGTGGACCAGATTGACGTGACGACTCACAAGCTCCGCGAATGACTGCTCGCACCGACGCCGGACGTATGCCCGAATGAGTATTTGGTCAGTGTCATCTACCATTCAAAGATAAAACACCGCCGGACCGAAAATCGGACAGTGATTTACTTGCCGGAGCGATGGTGGTCTGGTTTGAGTGATTCAATTGCAATGGAACAGGTTAGCATTGCGCGTGCCGCAGAAAGCGACGCCCGTTCCGCTCACTCCACCTTGCGTTTGTCCCTCCACACGTTAACCATTGTCGAGTGACCAACGCTGATCTTTCGGACGCCGCCCTGATCCTAGTCGGCCACGGCTCAACGCTGAACGCCGAGTCCAGCACGCCAACGTATCAGCACGCCGACGAATTGCGCCGCAGGAAAATATTCGCGCAAGTGGTCGAATGTTTCTGGAAACTCGAACCGCCGATTTGTGGTGTGTTGCGGGGGGTCTTTGCTCCGCGTGTTTTCATAGTGCCTCTGTTCATCAGCGAGGGTTACTTTACGGAGGAGGTCATCCCGCGCGAACTGGGCCTGCGCGCGAACGATCAACCGGATTTTTCCCGCGTTCAACGGCGCGGCTCCCAGACGATTCATTACTGCGGGCCGGTTGGCACACACGACACCATGACGGACGTCTTGCTTGCCCGCGCGCGCGACATCGTGAAAAAACACCCGTCTCAGCGCCCGGCCCGGCCGGAGGAAACTGCGCTGTTCATTGCGGGCCACGGCACAAATAACAATGAGAATTCACGCAGGGTCATTGAGCGCCAGGTCGAATTGATCCGCGCGCGAAAGCTCTACGGGGAGGTTTACGCCGTGTTCATGGAAGAAGAACCGCGCATCAGTGATTGTTACCGTCTGGCGCGCGCGAAAAACATCATCGTCGTACCGTTCTTTATCAGCGACGGTCTGCATTCCTACGAAGACATTCCGGGTATGCTTGGTGAATCCAAGGAACTGATTCACGAGCGACTGAAAAGCGGCCAGCCGACCTGGCGCAATCCAACTCAGAAGCACGAAAAACTGGTATGGTATTCTTCCGCCATCGGCGATGAGCCCCACGTCGCCGAGGTGGTTCTTGAGCGGGTGCGCGAAATCGCGGGAGCCATGACCACCCATTGAAAGACAGCATCTGGACCGACTGCACGCTCCTCGTCTCATTGCTTATTGCCTATCGTCCGCTGCCCCGGTTTAATCCTCACGTGCATTTCCAAAAAATCACGCTTGCAGGCGTAGGTTTGCTGGGGGGCTCTTTGGGGTTGGCCGTCAAGCAGCGTGGCCTGTCGGACAAAGTGGGCGGATTTGTCCGGCGCAGCGCCAGCATCGTTGAATGTGACAGGCTGGGCGTCGTGGATCACGCCACGTGCGACCCGCTCCGCGCGGTAGAGAACGCCGACCTCGTCGTGCTCTGCACGCCACTCGCACGGATGAGTGAGGTTTTGCGGCAAATGCTGCCCGCGCTGAAACGCGGCGCTGTCGTCACCGATGTCGGCAGCGCAAAAGCCGGTGTGGTGCAGGAACTGGAACCGTTGGTTGCTGACGCGGGTGGTCATTTTGTCGGCAGCCACCCGATGGCCGGCGCGGAAAAGACGGGCCCCGCGGCTGCGTGCGCAGATCTGTTCGTCAACGCCGTGTGCGTCATTACTCCCACACCACAAACGTCTCCGGGAGCGGTGAAAGTCGTGGAAGCATTTTGGAAGGCGGTTGGCGGATTGCCGTTGCAGCTCTCGCCGGAGGTCCACGACGATCTCGTCAGCCGTTCGAGCCACCTGCCACACGTCGTGGCGGCGGAACTGGCGAATTACGTCCTCAGCCCGGCGCATCCGAAGGAGCAGGCTCTGCTTTGCGCAAACGGGTTTCGCGACACAACGCGCATCGCGGCGAGTTCGCCCGAAATGTGGCGCGACATCGCGCTGGCGAACCGGAAAAATCTCGCGCGGGTGCTGAGTCTGTTTATCGAGGGGTTGCAGGACTTCCAACGCGCGCTCGAGGATGCCGACCGCACGTCGATTGAAGAGTTCTTCGAGAAAGCCCGGCAACGACGCGATGCGTGGAGTGGGCACGGCGTTTCGCCGTCGCCGGAGTAAAACAAATTACGGCGACACAGGAATGGACACAAATCAATTCATTCTGACGCATGCGGACACGGTGCATTTATGTCGGAAGAATTCGTGTCCATTCGTGTTCAGTGGTGGTTAATATTCCGTTCTGCCGATGTCCCTGCCCGATCTCATTGAAATCGCGCCGCTGGAAAAGCCGGTTCATGCCGGGATTGCCGTGCCCGGTTCCAAGAGCATCACCAACCGGGCGCTGGTGCTGGCGGCACTGGCCGACGGCGAGACGACCCTGCGCGGCGCACTCTGGAGCGAAGACACCCGGGTGATGGTGGACGGCCTGCTGAAACTCGGGTTCGTCGTAAAGGTCGAGCCCGATCCGGACGAAGTCTGTAACCGCGCCATCACAGTTCAGGGTCTCGGCGGCAAAATCCCCAACGCCGGGACGTTAGATAAGCCGCTCGAATTATTCGTGGGTAACGCGGGAACGGCGGCGCGGTTTCTCGCCACGCTGGTTTGCCTGGGTCATGGAATTTACCGGCTCGACGGCGTGAAGCGGATGCGCGAACGGCCGCAGGAGGCGTTGTTCGACGCGCTGCGGGAACTCGGCTACTGTATCGATTCGGCGAACAGCAAACTGCCCGCGCTCGTCCATGGCGGCGGTCCAAAGCCCGGCGCGATCTGTTGCGTGAGCATCGCCGAAAGCTCGCAGTTCGCTTCGGCACTATTGATCTGCGCCAAGGCCGGTGGTTGGCACGTGACTGTGGTGGGTGACAATGCCGAAGAGTCGCCTTACGTGGCGATGACGTCGAAGCTGATAGAAGCGTTTCCAAACCGTGGCGGAGGATTCCAGATAGAGCCAGATGCTTCGAGCGGGAGTTATTTTTGGGCGGCAGTGCCTCCTTTGCCTTCGGGCGAACGCCAGGAGATCTGCGAAGATCTTCCCGACGCCGGAGTTGATTTTACGACTCGCATGAATTCCGCGTTCGCGGTCCGGGTCCTGAACTGGCCCCATCCCTCGGATTGGCAGATTGACGCCAGGTTTCCAGAATACGTCGTTTTGGTGGCGCCGGTTAACTTGTACAGCGCCCTGGAGATTGCTGAAGCTGAGCGGCGCCTGGCGCAAATGTGGGGACCAAAGTGGCGTGAACGTTTTGAAGACGGGAGCCGCAAAAACTCGGAGCGTGTTGAGGCCGAACGGGACGCCGTGCGGGTTTCCCGTAACACCGATCTCGGCGACAGCATAATGACTTTGATCGTTCTTGCCCCATTAGCGCATCACAAAATCATGTTTGCTGACTTGGGGCGCTTGCGTCTTCAGGAATGCGAGCGGGTCGTCGCCTTGCGGACGGAGCTTTCCAAATGCGGCGCAAAAGTCATCGAAGAAGGCGACACGTTGACCGTTTATCCTTCAAAACTTCACGGGGCGGAAATCGAGACCTACAATGACCATCGCATGGCGATGTGTTTTGCGATTCTGGGATTGAAAGTGCCCGGCATAAAAATCAAAAATCCCGCGTGTGTGAAAAAAACATTCCCCAATTTTTTCCAGAAGCTGGCGGACCCGCCGCCACACGGTTTGGGAGCGACGATTCTGGATGCAAAGACGGGACGGGCCTTGACTCGAGATGAGTTGTTTGCCGAATAAACGTCACGCCGTGAAACGTTATCCCGTCACACCGGACTGTTTAATCGTCCGCCCCCCGATGCGACGTGTTAAGGAATCAACACCGTGACGATTGTGCAACCCATCGTCATCGCCATTGACGGCACCAGCGCCAGCGGCAAGAGCACGAACGCGAAACTCGTCGCCAGCGCGCTCGGCTATGTCTATGTTGACACTGGCGCGATGTATCGCACGCTGGCGTGGCATTGTTTGCAGAAAAAGGTGGACGTGCACGACGCCAAAGCCGTGATCTCTCTGCTGCGGAAATGGAGGACCCAACTGGAGTGCGTGGATGGCCGGGTGCGGCTTCTGGTCGACGGTTATCATCCGGACAAGGAAATCCGCACCGCTGAAACCAGCGCCGCGGTGCCGCACGTCGCCGCGATTCCCAGGGTGAGGGACTGGATGGTCGCCCGCCAGCGCGAGTGCGTCAAGTTCGGCAATCTGGTGATGGAAGGCCGGGACATCGGCAGCAACGTTTTTCCTGAAACCGAATTCAAATTCTACCTCGACGCCTCGCTCCAGGAGAGGTCCAGGCGCCGCGCCGCCGACGGCGTGCGGGAGGACCTCGCCGCGCGCGACCGGCGCGACAGCCAGCGGGCGACGGCGCCGTTGATGGTGCCGCTCGGCGCGCGGGTCATCAACAACTCGCAAATGACCTCGGAGCAGACCAGCGGCACCATCATCAGCGAGGTCAGGAAACGGCTCGGCGAAAGATCGTGAATCCGAGCTACCGAATCGGCTGGCACGCTTTCCGGTTCATTTACGCCACCTATTTTCACTGGCGCGTCTTCAATCCCGAACGAGTCCCCTTGACCGGACCCGTCATTCTCGCCGCCAACCACGCCAGTTTTATTGATCCTCCGCTGGTCGGCGCTGGTATTACGCGCGACATCAATTATCTGGCCCGTGAGTCGTTGTTCCGTTTCCCTGGCATCGGTGCCCTGCTTCGTTCATGGAACTCCGTGCCGGTGGATAGGGAAGGTGGCGGCGCCGCGGGCTTGAAGGCGATCCTCGACCGGCTGCTGGCCGGTGGCGCGATTGTCCTTTTCCCCGAAGGCACTCGCACGCACGACGGGAAACTGCAGCCGGCGCGTTCCGGCATCGGTCTGACCGTGATCAAATCGAATGCTCCGGTGGTACCGGCTCGCGTCTTCGGAACGTTCGAGGCGTACGGTCGCCATTTCAAATTCCCGCGTCCGCGCCCCATCGCTGTGAAATACGGCCCGCCGATGAACTTTGAAAAGGAGCGGACTGAATCCAGGACATGCTCCAAACAACGGCTCAAAATAATTTATCAGGAAATCGCCGACGAAATCATGGACGCGATCGCCAGACTGGAACCCTGCGCCGACAGGGCATCATTTCCCTGACGGCTACACAAAGGACTCTGTTCCGACGGCGTCTTTCAGAACACTGAAGCCGCGCTCGTCCAGTCGCGTCCGCAACCCCTTGACGATCTCCTTCGTCACCCCGGGTCCCTGGTAAACGAGGCCCGTATAAAGCTGCACAAGTGACGCGCCGGCAGCGATCTTTTCCCAGGCATCGTCGGCATTGAAGATACCGCCCACGCCGATGATCGGGAGCGCACCCTTGGTCTGGCGGTAGAGATGCCGGACGATTTCCGTGCTGCGCGCGCGCAATGGCCGTCCGCTCAACCCGCCCTCCTCGCTGTAAACGCGCTTCAGTTCGGGATCGCGCGCTTCAGGCCGAGTGACGGTGGTATTCGTCGCAACAATGCCGGCGATCTGTCGCGGACCGGTCAATTCGATGATTTCGTCGAGCGCATCGAACGAAAGGTCGGGAGCGACTTTCACCAGGATGGGCTTTGCCGGTTGCCGATTGATCGCCTGCATCGCGGCGAGGATCTCATCCAGCGCAGCCCTGTCCTGGAGCTGGCGCAGGTTCGGCGTGTTGGGCGAGCTGACGTTGACGACAAAAAAATCCGCGTGTGAACGCAGCGTTCGGAAAGAATTGGCGTAATCCTCGGCGGCTCTTTCGAGAGGCGTGATCTTCGATTTGCCGAGATTGATGGCGACTGGATGTCTAGGCCAGCGATCGAGCGCGTGCCACTGCGAGAGCTTTTGCGCCATTGCTTCCGCGCCGGAATTGTTGAATCCCATTCTGTTGACCAGCGCTTCGTCGGCGACAGCGCGAAACATTCGCGGCGCGGGATTGCCGGGCTGGGAATGCCACGTCACACCCCCGAGTTCCACAAAACCGAAACCGAGGGCTTCCCAGGCGGGGACAGCAACCGCCTGTTTGTCCATGCCGGCGGCCAAGCCCACCGGATTGGGGAATTTCAAACCGAGCAGTTCAACCGGCAAATCTGGCGCGCCGTAAAACGAAGCCATGGCGTCGCAGAGAGTGGCTCGTCGGCTGATCCCCCCCAGCGCCCTCAATGTGCGATCGTGAATCTCTTCGGAATCCAGCGAAAATAAAGCCGGCCGGACAAGCTTCCGATAGCACCAACTCATGGCGGGAGAATGTCGAGCGCCGCCGGTCGGGTGTCGAGCGCGTAATTGTCGGTCGTGGTCCGGTGCGTCGCATTCGATCCGCGCTCACTTTGGACCTCCATTCGGTATGATTTTCTTTAACGCTTCCATCGCGTTGGTCCGGGCGAATTCGCTGTCGTCCTTCAATCTGTCCGTCAACGCCGGCTCCGCGGCGGTCGCGAGCGGTCCGATTTTTCCCAGAGTTTGCGCGGCCTCGCCGCGGACCCGGGGATCGGGATCGCTCAGTGATTCGATCAAGCGCGGAATTTGCAACTCGCGGAAGCGGCCCGCGCGCGACAGGGCCATCGCAGCCTGCGCGCGCACCTGGGCACTCTCGTCCTTCAATGCCGCGGTGAGTGACAGTACAGACTCCGTCGAGTAGGGCCAGACGTTGCCGAGCGCCTCGACAGCGGATTGGCGGACGACCATCGCCGGATCCCTCGTCGCCTCCGTCAGGGCGGTCGCAGCGTCTTTCGCCTGAATTCCCAGTCCCCCCAGCACCCGGGCGACCTGGGCGCGGACGCGTTCGTCGGGTGCTTTGAGTGAAACGGCCAGAGCGGCGATTCCCGGTTTACCGATGCGTCCCAGCGCATAAGCCGCTTGAGCCGGGATGTTGCTGCTCTTGTCCGAGAGGAGCGGAATCAGCGCGGGCGCCGCATCCGCCGCCTCGGAGCCGATCGCGCCCAGGGTGTAACAAGCCATCAAACGCACGTAAGCGTCGCCCTCACTCAACGCGCGAATGAGTTTGGGCACGGCCGGCCGGCCGATCTTCACAAGCGCACCCGCGGCCAGCGACCCGACCTGCCGTTCTGAATCGCGCAACGCGCCCACAAGAGGCGCGACCGGCGCGTTCGTGCCGAGCGCGGCGAGCGCGGTGACCGCCGCGAGGCGGTCGCCGACAGCGTCGAAGGGTTTGAACGTGCGAATGATGAAGCGGCGAAACCAGAGCGGCAGTTTGGGAGCGAACGAAAGGAACGGCTTTTTGAGGATCGGGTCCCCGCGATTCAGCGACCGGACCAGGTAGGGGACGCCGTTCGTTCCCAAACCCCGCAACGCGGTCACAGCGTTGCTGCGCACCCCCGGGTCCGGGTTGTTCATGTCACGCATCCACGCCGTGACGGGTCTGCCCTGGTAAACCGGTTCCGCAAAATTTCGCCATCTGAACCAGGCGAACGCGAGCACGACTGCCAGCGCGATGACCGGGGGAATAAACCACCGGCTCTTCGGGAGGGCCTTCACCAGACTTCCACCGGCCCTTTCGGCACCGGAATCTGGCCGCGCTGCGCGGCAACCGGCTCCTGCATAAAAGAAGCGACGAGCGTTGGAGGTTCAAAGCGTGACTGCAATCGGCCGTGCTCGTCGAGGAACTGTTTTCGCCAGTCGAGGTAATCACCCAGGATTTTTTGAAACTCCGTCTTCGACGAGATCATCACCACACGCTTGTTGAACAGGTTCGCGGGACCGAATCGCTTCGCATACCACGGGGCGACTTTGCGAAACAGGCGGCAGCCATGCTCTTCGCCAAACACCTCCGTCATCAGATCAAGATGCCGGCACATCACGCGCACACGCTCCTCAAAGGGTGATTCCGGCAGCAGTTCCCCGGTGCCCAGGTAATGTCGGGTGTGGAGAAAGATCCACGGGTTGTAAAATGCGCCGCGGCCAATGCTCACGCCCGCGCAACCGGTTTCTTCGATCATTTTCTTCGCCGCTTCCGGCGTCGTCACGTCGCCGTTGCCAACCACCGGAATGACTTTTACCGCCCGAGTCACGGCGCGGATGCCCGCAAGGTTGACAGCGCCGCCAAAACCCTGTTCGCGGGTGCGCCCATGCACGAAGATCGCCGCCACACCGACGTCTTCAAGAGCGCGCGCCAAATCTGGCGCCGTGATGTTATGATCATCCCATCCGAGGCGCATCTTGGCGGTGACCGGTATTTTGACCGCGTCCACCATGCACTTGACCAGTCCTGCGGTCTTGTCGAGTTCCGTCATCATCGCTGAACCGCCGCCCACACGGCAGACCTTGCGCACCGGGCATCCCATGTTGATGTCCACCGAGGAAATGCCGATCGACTCGAGATATTGCGCGGCGTCCCTCATTTCTTCGGGCACCGAACCAAAGAGTTGAACGGCGAGCGGTCGGTCGGCAGGGCAGGTCTCGATGAGTTTGAGCGCTTTGGGCTTCTTCTCGAGCAACGACCGCGCATTGACCAGGTCAGTCGTGGCGAGATCAAGTCCGCCGATTTCGCGCAACGTTAGTCGGAACGGCAGGTTGGTGTAACCCGCCAGCGGCGAGAGGAACAGATTCGACTTCAATTCGAGTGGACCGATTCGCATGACGGCCATGACTATAGCATAGCCGTGCTTGTGTCAGTGATAACAATGGGGAAGTCATCTCATCGCCGGGCAAGGCCCCGGGACAGACAGTACGCTCGGCTTCGCCTTACCGACCACCGGCGCAAAACCGGGTCCAAGCGTTCACGCGCTCACCAGCTTTGCATTCAATGTGATGTTTGCCTTAAGAACCCGCGACACCGGGCAGTTCGCCTTGGCGTCCGCTGCGATCTCATCGAACTTCTCCTGGCTGATGCCAGGCACCTCACCGGTCAGTTCGAGATGAATTGCTGTAATGCTCCAATTACCCCCGACCTGCTCCAGGGACAGCGACGCCCGGGTGGAGAGCCGGCGCGGCGTGAAACCGGCGCGTCCCAGAAACGCGGATAGAGCCATCGTAAAACACCCCGCGTGCGCAGCAGCGATCAGTTCTTCGGGGTTTGTGCCGATACCGTCTTCGAATCGGGTGGTGAAGGAATACGGCGTCTCCTTCAACACACCGCTCTGAGTCGAAAGCGAGCCTTTGCCCTGTTTCAAGTCTCCGCTCCAGGAGGCCGATGCGGTTCGTTTCATTCGGTTTCTGTTGTTGGTTCGTGGTTATGCGGTCCGCGGCCGTCACTGTTGCGCAAGGACGAACGCAGCGCAAGCGCGCGCGGATACCCGGCATGAAGTCAGAAACGGATTGCAGTCTGTTCCGGGCCGTTCATACACTCGGCCCATGTTAGCCAAGGTCTGTTCCGCGGCCGTCAATGGCATAGAGGCCTATCCCGTCGAGGTCGAGGTCAATGCGGGCTGGGGCGACACGCTGGTTGTCATTGTCGGCCTGCCCGACGCGGCCGTGAAGGAATCGCGCGACCGCGTCAGCACAGCCATCACCAACTCCGCCTTCAAATTCCCGATGGGCCGCACGACCATCAACCTTGCCCCGGCCGACGTGAAGAAGGAAGGACCGAGCTTCGATCTGCCCATCGCCGTCGGGATGCTGGCCGCGAGCGAGCAGTTTGTCTCCGATCAACTGGAGAACTTCGTGATGGTCGGGGAACTCGCGTTGACCGGCGCGGTGCGAAACGTGAAAGGTGTTTTGCCGGTCGCTCTCCGCGCAAAGGCGGACGGCAAAATTGGCGTGCTGGTTCCGAAAGACAACGCCCCGGAGGCTGCGGTTGTGAAGGGTCTTCAGGTCATTCCGCTCCAGAACCTGCGCGAGGCGATCGGCTTCCTGGAGGGTGAAGTCCGCATCGCGCCGACCCGCGTGGACATCGCCCGCATTTTCGAGCAGGAGCATGAGGACGACCTCGATTTCGCCGATGTGAAGGGTCAGGAGTCGGTCAAACGCGCGTTGGAAATCTCCGCCGCCGGCGGACACAACGTGCTGCTCATCGGTCCGCCCGGCACGGGCAAGTCCATGCTTGCGAAACGGCTGCCGACCATCCTGCCGCCGCTGACGCTCGACGAGGCTCTGGAAACAACCAAAATTCACAGCATCGTTGGCCTGCTCGAGCCCGGTCAGGCGCTCATCACGCAACGTCCCTTTCGCGCGCCGCACCACACCGCGAGCGACGCCGGCCTGTTGGGAGGCAACATCAATCCCACGCCCGGCGAAATCTCGCTGGCCCATCATGGCGTGCTGTTTCTCGATGAACTGCCGGAGTTCAAGCGGAGCGTGCTCGAGACCATGCGGCAGCCGCTCGAAGAAGGCCGCGTCACGATCTCGCGCGCGGCGGGCACGATGACCTTTCCGTCGCAATTCATGCTGGTGGCGGCGATGAATCCGACAGGTTTCGTTGCCTTTTTGTGAGTTCTTCAGAAGAAGGCATGTAGCAGAGGGTTATATCAATCTCGTCTCCCGAAACGACGATCTTTTCAGTGATGCCTTCAACAATCCGGCGCTTTTCGTCATCGGTGAACTTCGGCCAAAGTTTGTGCAAATTGGTGGCTTCAGCGATTACTTCGTCGGCGGACGTTTGCTGCATCTCCAGCGCGTCGATCTCGCCTTGGAGCTTCGGCAGTTCGACAGCGAGCGACCGTTCCTGAGCCTCCAAAGGTCGGTAGAGTTTGCCGAAACCTTCAGGGGAAACCTGGTCGGTTTGGTAGAGCTGATAGACTTTGCGCATCTCCGTCCTCACTTTTTCGATTTGGTGGGTATGGGCGGCGAGGCGTTGCTTCTTATCAGCTAGGTGTCCATTGGCGAGGGAGAGATGTTCCAAGACTTTCTCTTTGGAGACGAAGAAACTCTCGAGTTCACCCCGGAAAACCGCTTCAATGTCTTCGATCGGGATTTTGTTGCGGCATTTTGGGCAGACGTATTTGGGCGAGCGTGAGAAAACATACATTTTCTGGCCGCAGCCGCAAAACAGAAGCCCGGCGAAAAGGTGGGTCGGCTTGGGACCAGGGGGCCGCTTGCCTTTACGTTCGTCTAGCAGGTCGTTACATTGCCTCCAGAGGTCTTCGGATACAATCGGCTCCACTGGCGTAAAGACCCATTCAGATTCAGGCTTGGCGAGAAGTTTGCCTTTGTCGTCGCGATACGTGTGGTTTGCCCGATAAAATCCTTTGGCCGTCGTGTCTTGTAAGAGACGCACGACGGTGGTGTCCGTGAACGAGGCGCCCTTTCGAGTCCGGTATCCTGCCTTGTTGAGCAGCCGGGCGACGCCTTTTTTGCGCTTCTGCTCCACGAACAGTTCATACATGAGCTTGCGGATCGGTGCCTCGGTCGGATTGATGACCAGCCTATTGTCCTCCCACATGTAACCGAACGGCGCTGGCCCGCCTAAACTCTTGCCAAGTTTCGCGCGTATTTTGATCGACGCATTTACCCGGTCGGCGATCTCCTCACGTTCCCAGTGTGCCATTGCGGCAATGATGCTGTAGAACAAACGGCCAGCAGGAGTGCTCGTATCGATCTTTTCCTGCAACGAAATCATGTCCGCGCCGGATGCACGGAAGAGCTCGGCGAAGTCTTCCAATTCATGCTTATTGCGGGCGAGGCGCGCGAGCTTGGAGAAGATTAGTGCGCTGATGTGACCGCGCTTGATGTCGGCAAGCATCCGTTTGGTCTCCGGCTGGTCCATCACCGTTTTTCCAGAAACGCCGGAGAGGTCATAAACCTCTCTCACCTCCCACCCATTGAACTTGGCGTATTCGCGGGCGCGCTGCTCGTGGTGGCGCGGGCTTTCACCCTGCGCTTGGTCCTCTGTAGAAACGCGAATCCAGATTCCGACGACTTTAGTCTCGCCCTGAGCGTGAGCGGGTGGCTTGTTCATGGCTCATTGAGCGTAATCAGAATGATTACCCTTTGCAATAAATAAGTGGCCGAGGATTTCGGTTTTTTCTAGGCTGCATACATGGCAAAAAAGAAGTTGGTGACTGAACGCGACCTGGCAGCCCTCGCTCAGAAGCTCCGATTGGCCACCGGAAAAAGCCGCGCCCAGGCGGCCCGAGAGTTGGGTGTCGCCCGGCAAGCGGTGATCTATGCTGAAGACCACCCAAAAAAATCCTTCACCAAACTGCGTCGCCGGATGATCGAATCCTTTTCCAAGTCGAAAGTGAACGGTCCGTATTTTCAAATTGATGAGAGATAAAGGCTACCTTTTCCGCCGCATTGCTTTCGCAATCACTTGAATAGCGGTAGTCTCTTTCGCCTTGCGCTCTTCGAGCGACAATTCGGGGCCGTGCCGCCGAACTTTGTAGCCGCGCGTCCTGTGTTCTTCGTTCGTGGGTCCTGGTAAGGGTCCGGCGGATTCAACGAGTCTGCGCAATTCGGAAATGAAGTCGTCGGGTGAGTAATAACCTACCTTCGCGGCCGACTCAGGACTTAATCCGGCCCGAACTGCAGCGGCGATCTGCTCCAGGCGCTCCTGCTTAATCGCGACAACTGCGACCCGTTCAAAACCGGCGTCCAGATTCTTCTTCACGTTGCCGAACTCTTGATTGGTTGTGGTCGTCAACGCAATCTCGACGGCAATCCTGAGTTCGCCCCGCCGCAGAAGCAAGTCAGCCGCCTGATTGGAATCTCCGCTTACTTGCTTTTCCACTTCGGCAAGAAAGCCAAGCGCCCGCGCCTCTGCCTGCAACCGCTCCTGAATCGACTTATGCAACTCACCACCCCGGCCCAGATCCCGTGGCGTCGTGGGTTCTTGCGCCAGAGTAGATTCCTGCGTCGGTTTCGGAATGTCGGAAGCCTTCGGCGGTTCAGCAGATTTCGGAGAGATAGAAGGCGGAACCGGCGCGGCTGGCAGGGGTGGTTTGGGGGAAGACGGAGGGGTCCCCGGTGGATCGCCGGAGTCATCGGGCTTGTGCGAAGGTGCTTCTGGTTTCGGTCGTAACAACGTTTCGACCACCGCCCGTGGCGTCCCATACTTTCCCCTCGAAGCCGTGATGACTTCCTGTCGGCGACTCGCAGACTCAATCAGGTCAGCATTCTCGGGGAAGGGAACTTTCAGGTTGAAATCATGGTCGCTGCGTTCAATCCGGCAGATCGCCTGTCCGGTATCGAGATTTTGTATGTCGCGCGTCTCGAAAAACGAAAACCCTTCTGCCAGTTTCCTGGCGTCGTCGTCGGCCACGCGGAACACAACACGGGTGCAACAGTTGAACACCGCGCCAGCCACCTCCCGGTCCCGCTCCAATTGGCGAAGCTCCTGATGCGCAAGGATCAATCCGAGCCGGTATTTGCGGGCACCGGCCAGTATCTCCGCCATGCTGGGAGTAATGAAATTCTGGAACTCGTCTGCATATAGCCAATAGTCCCTCCGCACCGCCTGTGCTTGCCGGCTCATGGCGGTTTGCTGGAACCGGGAGACCAGCAGCGAACCGAGCAGGTAGGAGTTTTCCTTTCCGATCAGTCCTTGGGACAGCTTGGCCAGAACAATCCTGCCAGTGTCCATGATCTCGCTGAAATCCAATTTGTTTTCCCGTTGAGACACCATGTAGCGGATGGGTTTGGGGCCAAGGAAAGTCTCCAGACGGGTTAAGACCGGGCCGATCGATTTATTGCCGGAAAGTTGCGCAAATCCCTTGCGCCAGTAATAGACGACCTCCGGGTCGGTGACGGTTGTCAGGAATTCGTTGCGAAACTCCGGTTCCAGAAGGAACCGGCGCAAGTCGGCGAGTGTGCCGCCACGACTGCTTTCCAGAAAAGCACGGATGGCATTACTGAGGACACTGGCCATCTGGTCGCCCCAGGAGGTCGAGAGCCGCTGGAAGACCGAGACGAGGTCGGAGGCCAGCAGGTTTTTTTCGAGTTCTGAATGAGCCGAGAGAATGTTGAACCCGACCGAGTATTCCTCGTCGGATGGGTCAATCAGGACCACGTCCTCGACACGGTCGGGCGGAATTATCCCAAGGAGCTTGTCCACCAGATCACCATGCGGATCAAGGAGCGCCACACCGTCGCCGTTCTCAATGTCCTGCCGGATCATGTTGAACAGCAGGGTGGATTTGCCCTGGCCACTGGCACCTATGATGTGCGTGTGGCGCACGCGCTGGTCGGGAGAAAGACGAACCGATGTTATCTTTCCCTTATGAACGTTTTCGCCCAGCAGCAGTCCAGCACCCGACACGGGTGCAGCCTTGGTCCTCGTGATTTCACGGGTGAGATGGGGAACCTCGGCCGACGGCATGTGAACGAAGCCGAGCAGTTCCTCGATGTTGAGCAACATCCCGGAGCGTCGACACTGGCGGCGCACCACGTCCTCGACGTGGTTTTCAAACGGATACTCGTCATTCCGCAGTGGGATCAGTTCATTGCCGCCGGTGCTGGCGAAGGTCCGAAGGCTGGAAGCCATGTCGCGGGCAATTTCCCAGGCCCTGTTAAAATCACTGGCACGGGTCGCGATCCTGACGACCGCAGCATGGAGAGGGTGACTGACCTTCTCTGCCAACTGTTTGGCGAGCTCCGGGTTGTTGACGAAGAGCGGCTTGTTGTCCGCGTCCAAGACTGCCCGCAGGATGCTGTCCCGCCACGGCTCATGGACGGTTTGAAAGATGACCTGGAACAAACCGAGTTCACTTTTCTGCAACTCGGCCAGTGACGCCGCGATACCAATCAGGGCATCAAAGCGCCCGGTGTTCAGTGTCAGCATGAACTCTCTGGCCAATCCAAATTCGACGATGGCAGTCTCCCCTTCGTCACAGGCAGCCCACGCCGATTCCAAGATGCTTGTCTCCGGTCGCACCGCCACTTCCGGGAAGTTCCCCTCCATCTGTTTCCGAACCCGTGTAGCATCGGTTTCAGCAACGGCAAGCTGGGTGACGATGCCCTTGGGCAGGCCCAGCAACTCGAAGCTCAATGGCTCGCGGCACAGGGAGATCGAGTGCAGGAACGGCTCAAAGGACTCCGGATCGTAACCGGCCGGAAGCGCGAGTTGAAGTTCAACCAGGGAGTTTCGTTCTAGCGACTCCGGTTCGGGTTCCGGCTCAGGTTCCGGAAGCGGCGTCGTCGGGACTGGAGCCAGCTTTTGACTCAGCCGTTGGACAAAGGAACTGAGGAATGTGGGCCTGCGGCCGTCTTCCTCTGGTGGCTCCGGCTGGACATACTGAAAGGGAACGAAGGCTGGTTCGGGTGCGACAGGGAAGTCAAACACCTGCCAGCCTCGCCCGCGCTGTTCCCAGCGCCGGAATTGCTCCGTCAGCAGTTCATGGACAGAGGCCATTATTTCTCCGGCTCAGGTGTTGGCTTCACGGGTTTGTAGAGTTCGCCCAAAATGGGTGCCTGCTCATACTGTTTGATGAGTTTGAGGCCCTTGGCAGCCACCGCGTCCTCGGCCAGTCGTTTGACGACACCGGAGACGACCTCCAGATACATCAGACGCGTGTCGTGGCGATAATAGGTCTCCTTGCGAAAAAAGCGCTCGTACACGGGGCCGAAGACCGGCGCCTTGATGAGGGCGGCATCCAGGTCTCGCAAACCCATCGCCACGGCATTACGCAGGGTGTAAATGAGCAAGGTGAGTGCGGCCATGAGAAGGAGCGTGCCTAGAATGAAACCCGCCTCCCGCCAGGTGAAAATAACGATGGCGGTAAAGGAGATCAGTAGAACCGCCAACTGCCACAGCTTAATGACAGCGGGAATCTCGGCGAAGCGGCAGGAGAAGAAGAAACTCCTGCCAAACGGCGCGGCGCACACGTCGAACACGAGGCGTTCGCGCACCATGCGGAGATAATATCTCTTGTCTGACAGGATCCCGCCCTCGGCGAATTCGACGCGGGCCATCTCCATGCCGGGCACCTCACGCGCTTTCAACTCCTGCTCAACCGAATCGTAGAACTCCGAAGATGACAGTTGGAAGCCCTCGACAAACGCAATCCAATGTTGCAGCACCTCGGCCTTCTTCGATTGGAGGAAGCCGAACATGGTCAGGCGGGAGTTTTTCGTTTACCCGGAATGAAGATGAGCGCAGCGCCCGCGATGAGCGCCAGCCAGGCACCAATCCCGAGTTGGTTGAGCAGGTCGCCGCCCAAACGGCTGGTTGCGTAAATGAGGATGGCGAACGGGCACAGCCCGGCCAGCCGGCGAACGAAACCCGTGTTCAACCCCGCAATGCCCAGCACCAGCGTGACGATTGCGAGCAAAGGCATCAGCCACACCAGCCGGTAGGACTCGAAGTTCTTCTGGATATCGAGGCCGCTTACCCCTACTTCAAGGATTTTGATCCATGGCAGGAAAAACGAGAGGCACAGGATTGCCGCGCTCGCGCTGATGAGGGCGTGTAGTAGTTTGGTCGACGAATCGGTAACGGCCGGCTGACTGGGTGAGGGTGAGGTCCGAGGCTGTCCTTCGGAAGGAGGTGGTGACGGCATGGTAATTCTCCGTGGATGATTGTTTACGGCAATACGACACCACAACAAAGCACTCGCTCCGAGTGGGAACAAATTAGGAACATCCTTAGCACCTTCGGGCCTAAATGGCTGACTGAAGGGACGGGTGAATGATAGAGGAAGACAACAAACAGTCAAAGCCAAATACCACCGACGTGAACGCGCACAAACACGTTAGTGCACGTGTCTGGCCTTTCTGGCTATTCCGGGAGCAAACTTAAAAAAGAAAAACGCTTGCGATGTAAGCTAAAATAGCTTACGTTAGCATCTGTAGCCAGACGTGGGGCTAAAAAGCGCCCCGCCCGCGGGTGCGGAGAATCGTCTTGCCACTTAATAAATGAACACACTCATAAACGCACAGCGACCGGAAGCGCGAGGTCAAGGACCTAAATACTTCCTAGACATCGAGGGCACCGTACACGAATGGGACAAGGATACCATCACGACCGAAGAAATAATTCGGCTCGGTGGCTGGGACCCATCGCAAGGTGCCATCGAAATCGACAAGGACAACAACGAGCACACATTGAAGCCCGGCGAGATTGTTGAGCTTAAACCTGGGCACGGGTTCAGCAAAAAAGTTCGCTGGAAGAGGGGCTAGCCATGCAGGCACGCATTGAGCAGGAATTGGATTTGCTTCGGCGGCATTTTCCTAAACTGGAATACGTGAAGGAGGGGCATTGGATAAAGATTCCTTCCTACTCAATGCCGCCTGACTGGAATCGGCCTACTGCGGACTTAGCTTTCCAAATTCCCATAGGATACCCGGGTACACCTCCTTACGGATTCTACATGGAGATTAGCGTCTTGTTTAAGGGACAGCGCCCAAACAATTACACTGAACCGGCAGGAACACAGCCGCCATTCGGAGGAAAGTGGGGAATCTTTTCGTGGGCACCACAAGACGGTGAATGGCGAGCTACCGCCGATCTGAGTTCTGGTTGTAATCTGCTGAATTGGGTTCTTGGATTTGCTGACAGACTTAGGGAGGGCGTCTAAAATGGAAAGTACTGGCTTGGAATTCCCGCGCGACATATATCGCAAGCTTTGGGAGCATCTGCTGCCAGCGCAGCAATGCAATGAGGAAGCAGCTTTCGCCTTTGTTCATCCGACTGAGGAGAGTTCAATGTTTCGTCTGGTCGAATGGTATCCTATTATGCCGGATGGCTTCGCGTACCAGTCCTCTTATCACTTGGAACTTGCTGATAAAGAAAGGGCCAAGATCATTAAAAAAGCGCATGACTTGGACGCATCGATCGTTGAACTCCACTCCCACCTATCGATTGAGAAACCAGCTTTCTCTCTGAGCGATCTTCACGGATTCGAGGAAACGGTACCGCATTTCCTGTGGCGGTTGAAGGGCAAACCATACTTCGCAGTGGTCGTTTCACGATACGGGTTTGATGGCCTGGTATGGTTTCCAAATTCGGAGACGCGCGTCCAGCTTCAGTGTATACGTGTGGGAGAGGAAGTGTTCCGAGCGACAGGCAAAACCCTGAAATCATTATGAACAAACGACAAGAGAATCGCTTTGATCGTCAATTGCGCTTCTTCGGGAGAGCCGGTCAAAAACGCATACAGTCGGCAAAGGTCGCGGTAGTTGGAGTTGGAGGGCTCGGCACCCATGTTGTCCAACAACTTTCATTGTTGGGAGTCAAAAAATTAAGTTTGGTGGATGCACAGGAACTAGACGAGACAAACTTGAACCGGTACGTCGGGGCGCGACACGACGATCCGATTCCCGGCACTTTGAAAGTGAACATCGGGGAGCGCCTTGCGCATACAATTGATCCTACCATTCAGATTGAAAAAATCTCCGATTCAGTCGTGTGCGACGAAGCCTTTTCCGCAATTAAGAGTACCGATTATGTATTCGGGTGCGTGGACAACGAAGGGACGAGGTTGGTTTTGACAGAGCTTTGCGCCGCCTATGCCAAACCATACTTCGATCTGGCGTCCGATATAATTCCGGGAGATCGGCCTGCGTATGGCGGTCGTGTTGCCGTTGCCTGGGATGGAAATGGTTGCTTAGCGTGTCTTGGAATTTTGGACATAAAGGATGCGCAACTACAACTCGCTCGACCCGAGGCTCAACGGGATCAGAATGCAATTTACGGAGTAGAACGCAGACTCCTTGGCCAGGTTGGTCCATCTGTTGTTTCAATCAATGGTGCTGTGGTGTCCATCGCGGTAACGGAATTCGTGGCAGGTATCACAGGTTTGCGCCGTCCATTCCGACTGCTGAATTATTATGGCCAATCGGGGAAAATGACGGTGAGTCAAGATGAGCCTCAGACAGATTGCTACTACTGCAAGTCTCTTTGGGGCAAGTCAGACCACGCAGAAGTTGAAAGATATATTGGGGCGGGCATCGGCCAGTGGCTTCGATGAGTTCTGTCACCATTCCAATAGCTGCTTCGATTGCGACGCACCCCGCAGTAGCGGAATGTGGCCGAAAAGAGACCAGCCTTGCATGGAAGTCAGGGGCTCATGCCATGACAGGCCGGGGAACCAAAAGAATAACATCATTGCTCCGGTCAAAAACTCCTTTCCGGTGCCTTTAGCGGGTGTCAGAATATCACCCAGCTTTCGTTTGTTCCCCGTATAGAGGTTCGGAACCGTTATTTCAGTTACCCAAAAGCGCTCAGGAAGAATCTTCTCCAACGTCTGGATCTCCGTTGGCGTCAACCTATTACCCTTGTCGTCCTCCACGGTTTTCATAATCCCCAAATACTCTTGCCTTTTGCAAAGCAGAGTACGGCAGACCAATCGTTGGCTGGCGTCGTGAGTCGGTTTGCATTCGTGTGTTTCGTGTTTCAGCAGGTGCAACCAACGGTTTTGCGGTGTCGGATCCGTAAGTCGGACCAGTTTTTCCGCCAATCCAGCGGCCGCCTGTTCCGCACCGTAACCGGAAATCGTAACGTCGGGCGGGACTAGGCCGATGGCGAGGGCGGCATGCAAATTCGGGTTGTGTTTAGGGACAAGAATATTCCGAATGGATTCTGCGGGCAGTGTGACGTACATGCCAAAATTATCATCGTTCACTATGAAGTGATCAGCCCAGGCTGAAGTCGAAATGTAGGGTGTAATAGGAAATGCGCCGTAACCAAGTCTTGCTTCCGGAGTCCACCTGTCCGAGTTCAGCGTGTGCCCAAGCACCGCCAGCACGTGCGCCGTGGCAGGGTTATGCACCCCAAGGATTGTTGGGCAACCGGATTCAATAAGTGGATAGATGAAAGCTTCGTAGTCAATGTCCGGATTGAGGTCGAATTCAGCTACATGCTCCTTCCAACCCAATTTGTTGACGATACATACAATCTGTTCAGTGGAAAGTCCGACCGAGTGCGCCTCAGGAGAATATTTTCCGATTCGCTTGCCCTCAGCCTCTGAATGATCAATACCCAGTTGGTCGTTGATAAACTTATTTGTAAGCTTTGGTCCTGTGAAGGCGGGTGAGCTATTGATTCCCATCCGTAGCGCAGCATGTGCGCAGACGTGCGTGAGATCATTTTGCTGGCAGAAAAAAGAACCGTTTACGCGGAACGTTAAATTCTCTTTGGCTTTTCCTATTACCGTTTCAAATTCTCTACACGAATGAAGATAGTAATTTGTGACAGCATTGGCTTGCACGCCGGCTGATTCAGTTGGTGTCCAAAGGCTGGGAAAGCGAATCACGGATTCCAGGATATACGGCCGTTTAGAATTGTCGGGCAAAGTCAGGGTTATCAGAACCGCGTATCCAAGACACTCCATTCCCGCTAAATTCCGCCATGCCATTGAGGGCGGCCGGTCCCGAAAAAAAGTGAGCCGTAGTGCCGTCAGCGTAACTACCCCCCCGTTCGTACGAGTCACAGTTGCTTGCTTTTCCTCTTCGATTTCCTGATTTGAAGCTAATTCTTCTCTGACAAAACACTGCACCCCCATTTTTCTCATCAGTGAGCAGATCCGATGAAGTGGAGGGTGACCAGAACCGTTACACTCCTTACGGATCAAATCGAAAAACAGTGAGAACCCTGGCCGACAATCAACGACAGTGGGCTCGACCGACGCGAATGCACCTTTCATTCGAAATATATTCAGTACCAAAAAAATCAGCCCGCCAAGCAATTTAGCGGGCTGAATGAAACGTAGCTCCTCGCCAGCTCAAGATCTCAGAGGCTGGCCCAAGACGATGCGCGATTTCGCTGACTTCTCCTGCCAATTCCAGAGAGTTTCCAGCAACGAGACTTCGCGCGCCGTTGGCTTCAATTCCTCCAGCGTCGGCGCCGAGATAAAACCTCGGGCAGACTCCTGAGGCTGTGGACTCGCAGGTTTCACTTCCTGCAAGGTTGCCTGTTTTCTATTCATAACCTTTCTTTTTCATTTACATTGTTCGTCTTGACGGAAATCAGGAGCCGCAAGTTCCAAACAATCTGTTAGGAAGTTTGTTTCAGAAATTGGCAAAAAGCGCGAATTGGTGAAAAATGGAACACTTCAGACGCGATTTCTACGCCTTTCTCCAGATCTCTGTCAATCGGCAACTTACCCGGCAAACAACCGAGTCTTGGAGCATTTTACCAACCAAGAATTCATAAGTAAATAGGGGTTATCCCCACTACCGGCGGCGGGGCGTCTTTACAAGAAAAGTCTCGTGTTTGGAGGGTATTCCAACACCAAGGTATACACGCATTACGCGAGGGGTAATTCAAGCAACTAATCGCAACTTTCAGAATTACTCCATTTTCATTAAGTCCTCTGGTGAAATCTTCCCTCGGAGGGCTTTTTCAGCCACGGTTCGAAGGGCGAAACCCCACGAAGGATTGGTATCCATCAATTTCTTCAAGCTGCTGATGGAGTCTCGCGTATCGTAGCGCTTCAATTCCTCGATTGGAGTTTTGAAGATCTTCGCAAATCTTGCAAGTACCTCATCAGAGGGGTACCTGCGACCGAGTTCAATATCAGATAGAAAAGGGGCAGAAACATCTGAACGGCGGGCAAATTCTCGAATGGAGAGACCTGTTCTCTCACGTGATTGCTTAATAATTTCGCCTAGTGTCGCGGTTTTCATGTTTGTAAGCTAACAAAGCTTACAGTTGTTGTCGAGCCCTTTTTACCGTGCTGTTCCGGCTAAAAAATTGAGACCGTGCATGTCGATTCACAATGGGGCGATCTGGAACGGAGTCTGATCAGAGCGATCTTGCAACAAGCGAACCTGACCGAGGACGAATTCCGAAAACTTCTCTAGCGAGCTCTGCTGGGCCATTTGAATATGTCGTACGGAGCGAAAAGTGAAAAAGTTCGCTCTCTTTTCCTAGAACCCCACGAAATCACATCGCGGTTTTTCGTATCTCATTGGACAATAGCCGGATTCTTGTGTTGACGGGGTACT
>DATNDF010000079.1 GCA_035607015.1 Candidatus Angelobacter sp.
GGCACGGCATCCCGGAAGCGCTCGAAGCCATTTTGATCGGCCGCAGCCGGATTGAACCCAAGGTTGCCATCCTCAAACCGGTCTCTTCGGCCATTGCCATCGGCACCGGCGGGCCGTTCGGAGCAGAAGGCCCGATCATCATGACCGGCGGCGCATTGGGCTCGTTGTTCGCGCAATTCTTTCATCTGACCGCCGCGGAAAGGAAAACCCTGCTGGTTGCCGGCGCGGCGGGCGGCATGTCCGCCGTTTTCGCCACGCCGGTGGCCGCGGTTTTGCTCGCCGTCGAATTGCTGCTTTTTGAATGGAAGCCGCGCAGTTTCATTCCGGTCGCAATTTCAGCAACCGTCGCGGCCGCGCTGCGCGTTCCGCTGCTGGGCGGGGGGCCGATTTTTTTCATTCCTCCGCACAGCGCTCTTGGCCCGACGATCCTGCTGCTTTCTCTCTGCGTCGGAATTCTCGCCGGGTTCGGTTCCGGGCTGTTGACCCTGTTGGTGTACGCATGTGAAGACCTGTTTCAAAAGCTGCCCGTTCACTGGATGTGGTGGCCGGCGATCGGCGCAGTGTTCGTCGGCCTGGGCGGATGGATTGATCCTCGCGTGCTGGGTGTGGGCTACGATCTCATTCACTCGCTGCTGCGAGGCGAAGTGGTTGGCGGCGCGCTTGTCGGCCTTCTCCTCGCGAAGTCACTGGTGTGGTCAATCTCGCTCGGCTCGGGAACTTCCGGTGGCGTGCTGGCGCCATTGTTGATCATGGGCGGCGCGCTCGGCGCGGCGATCGGGCAATGGCTGCCGGCCGGTGACCCCGGTTTCTGGGCGATGATCGGCATGGGAGCGATGATGGGTGGCACGATGCGCTCGCCGTTCACCGGCATGGTGTTCATGCTCGAACTGACGCACGATCTCAACGCGCTGCCGGGGCTGTTGATCGGCTGCGTGGCGGCACTGGCCGTCACAGTGTTGCTGCTGCGCCGCTCCATCCTCACCGAAAAACTCGCGCGGCGCGGCCATCATATCACACGCGAATACAGCATCGACGTATTTGAATTGTTGCGGGTGCGCGAAGTGATGGACGAGAACCCGCCCACCATCCCCGCCACGATGAAAGTTGGCGAATTGTCGGACCGGATCGCGCGGAATGACCCGGAACTGTCCCGGCGTCAGGGCACATTGATCGTGGACAGCAAGCGGCGGCTGGTCGGCATCATCACGCGCGGCGACCTCGTGCGAGCGCTGCAACGAGACCGTACGGGTCGGATGACGGTGTTGGAAGCGGGCGGGCGCGACCCGATCGTCGCCTATCCGGACGAAGTGCTGCTCGACGCCGTCGCAAAGATGCTCAAAAATAACATCGGCCGGCTGCCCGTGGTCAGCCGCGACGATGGGAAACAGATCGTCGGCTATCTTGGGCGCGGGAACGTGATGGCAGCGCGTGTCCGGCATCTCGAAGAGGAGGGCGTTCGCGAGCGCAGCGAAATCTCCGAACTCCTGCCGTTGCAGGGTTGACGTCACTCCTGAAGCAGTCAATTCCCAGGCGTCCTCCCGGCGCGGCCGCAGGTTCTATCCACGCGGCAACGGACTCAGTTATGCCTCGGTGGCGCGGCGGGCGTTCGCCCAACCATGGCCACAGCACTGGCGGCTTGCCCCCAGTGACCTCCGGGTCTGTTGTTAAATCCTTCTTCGCCCTTCCGCATGACTTTTCGCGTCCCCATGGCAGTTAAATGGTCTGGTGCAACTGTCGTGCACAGTGGGAACATCACTTCTGAACTCCTGGATTCATACGCCTTTTCTGTGATTACCATGCTGGGAGCATCGGGAACCCTGTTTTCTGAAGAAAGGTGGTGCGGATAGCAGGACTTGAACCTGCACGCCTTGCGGCACTACCACCTCAAAGTAGCGCGTCTGCCAATTCCGCCATATCCGCAACGCAGCCTAAATTGAAGCACACCCTGGCGGGGAGCAAGTGGAATTTAGCCGACGGGACACGCAATCGCCAGCAAATCCCGGGAGATCATCGAAACTATTTCGCGAATTCCCGGTCCGGATTCTGCGTCAATGCCCTGTGCCGGCGCCTCGATTGAGGTGGATTTTTGGCCCGGTAATCGCTACGATTTTCACATGCCGGAAAAGAGTTTGACCGCCATTCCCCGCCCGCTGCGGGAGCAGTACGAAAAAGCCCTGGCCGCCCTCCAGCGCCAGAACTTCGATTACGCCATCGCCATCCTCGAACAAGTGCTCCTGAAGGAGCCGGGTTTTTATGCCGGGCGCGAGGCGTTGCGCGCCACCCAGGTGAAGCGCGCGGGCAACAAGGGCGGCTTTCTGAAAAAAATGTTTGGCACAGCAAGCAACTCTCCGCTGCTCGCCAAGGGCCAGATTGCGCTGCGCACAAACCCGGTTGACGCCATCAACATCGCCGAACAAATCCTCAACGGCGACCCGAACAATATTGCCGCGCATAAAATGCTCGCCGAAGCGGCTCTGACGGTTGACCTGCCGCGGACGGCAGCGTTGTCGCTGGAATTTGCCTTCAGAAAATCCCCCGACCGCGACGTGGCCATAAAGCTGGGCAAAGCGCTGTCGCAATGCGGCCAGTCGGAAAAAGGCGAGAAGATCCTGGCGGAACTGGCGAGCACCTTCCCCAACGACCCGGAGATCGGGCGCGTGCTGAAGAATGTTTCCGCGAACCGCACAATGTCTGAGGGCGGGTATGAGGCACTGGAGGGCGGCGGCGGTTCGTATCGCGATATTCTGAAGGACAAGCACGAGGCCACGACGCTCGAGCAGGAAAAGCGGGCCATGAAGAGTGACGACGTGGCGGGCCAGTTGCTGGCCGACTGCGAGGCGCGCATCGCACGGGAACCGGGCAATCTTCGCCTGCTGCGCTCCGCGGCGGAACTTAACGCGCAGAAAAAACAATTCGACAAGGCGCTGGAATATTACAATCGGATCACCGCCGGCGAGGGCACCTCCGACCCCTCGCTCGAACGGGCCATCGCCGAGACGACGGTAAAAAAGTTTGAGCACGCGCTGGCGCAGCTCGACCCGGCGGCGCCGGACCACGCCGAGCAGGCGGCGCGCATCAACGCCGAACGCGTCGCTTACGAACTCGAAGAGATCAAAAAGCGCGCGGAAAGATACCCGAACGATCTGGCGATCCGGTTTGAACTGGGCGAGCGATATTTCAAGGCCGGCAGAATCAGCGAGGCGATTTCCGAGTTTCAGAAGGCGCAGAACAATCCGCACAAACGGGTGCAGGCGATGAGTTACCTTGGCCAGTGCTTTGCGCGGCGCGGCATGAACGACCTGGCGGCGCGCACCCTGCAAAATGCGATCAAGGAAAAGCTCACCTTCGATGACGAAAAGAAGGAGCTGATTTATACGCTCGGCTGCGTGCTCGAGAAGATGGGCAAGAAGGAGGAGGCCATCGAACAGTTCAAACTGATTTACGAGAGTGATATTGGCTACAAGGATGTCGCGGCGAAAGTGGATTCGTATTATTCGGGGCAGTAGTCCGCATTTTCCCTGTGGTTCAATCGGCCGTGATCGTGCTCCCCGCCGGATATGTCCCTGATTTGACCGGTGCTTTCGTACTCGCAGGCGTACCAACAGCGTTAAGGGTGTATCTTTCCTTCAGAACGTAACGCGGAAATTTGCCATTCATCAAGTAGGGTGCGCGGTCAGACCATGTTGGAACTGCGCCGACAGGTTGTTTCTTATCCAACGCCCACTGATTCTTTGCGCCTTCGATGACCCGGAGGTTGTTAAAGATGCTGTTCAAGGGACCGGGTCCACTACGAATCCGGCTGGGAATCGCGATTGCAGCCATCAGAAGTAAAATGGCGGACACCGCAATCGCCACTCTCCATACACTAAATTCGCTGTCCGCTGCGCGTTGTACTTCCATACATGAGTCGGCGAGTCACCTATCACGCTGCAAAAGATACATTGCGAGCGCTTCGAGCGCGACGGCCTTTCCCTTGAAAGTTCTGAGCGCGGCAAACGCGCGATCCGTGAGCAGTTGAGCTATCTTTCTCGATTTCTCCAGGCCGACGATGGCCGGGTAAGTTGCCTTTTGCGCCCGGGTGTCTTTGCCCGCCGTTTTGCCGAGCTTCTCGCTGGTCTGGGTGATGTCGAGGATGTCGTCGATGATTTGGAACGCGAGGCCGACGTTGTAACCGAAGTCAGTCAGCACCTTCAGTTGCGCCTTCGTGCAGTTTGCGCTCATGCCGCCCAGGCGCGTTGAACAGCAGAGCAGTGCCGAGGTCTTGCGTTCGTGAATGTATTTCAATTGCCCGGCGGAAATCTTCCGGCCCTCGCCTTCGAGGTCGGCAACCTGTCCGGCGATGAGCTGAAGCGATCCGGCGGCCTGCGTGATTTCCAGAATGATGT
>DATNDF010000080.1 GCA_035607015.1 Candidatus Angelobacter sp.
ACCGCCATCGAACCCGCCTGACCCGCCAAGCCCGCGCCCAACGCCGACCAGGAACTGCCGTTCCATCTGGCGATGTTGCTGGCCATGATTCCTCCCGCATTGGTGAAATTGCCCGCCACATAAACGTCGCTCCCGAGCACAGCGATGGCATGAACCAGGGGCATGGAGCCCGGGCCGGTCACTCCTGTTCCCAATGGCCGCCAGTCGGTGCCGTCCCAGCGACCGATATGATTGACGAGCACGCCGCCGGCCACCGTGAACGCGCCACCGGCATACAGGTCCGTGCCGCTGGCCGCCAGTGCATAAACATAAGGATTAGGGGAGTTGGAGATGCCCGCTCCCAAAGCGGACCAACTGCGGCCATCCCATCGGGCCAGATTAAGAATGTTCGAGCCGCCCGCCTGCGTGAAGGCGCCACCCACATAAACATTGGTCCCGTTCACCGCGATCGCATTGACGTTTCCATCCACCCCCAACGGCCCAAAACGGTCATCCCAGTTCTCATCGCCTGCCACCGCCAATAATCGCACTGGCAAGACGACCATCGCCAGCAGCAGCAACTTTCGACTTTGGATTTCGGTCTTTGGACACTGGACAGTGGGTGCGTAGGTCATCTTAGGGTCTTTGTTCTGCTGTGGCGCAACCAAAACGGCGGATAGTGATTCAACGTGGTGGCTTCATGCGGAGAATTCCAAACGCGGCCTGTCCTGTCGAGCAGCATTTGAACTCGTCGCCACTTCATTACGCTAATTATGCCAGCCCGCGGTATTCCGTTGCGGCTGGCTGTGAATAACTATTTGCGGAAGGTGATGGACATAATCGCAGTGAAGTTTTTGAATGCGTTCACGCTTCGTGAGTTTTGCGCGAAGTGGTCCTTCCTCGCCCCAGGCTCGCAGCGCTCGTGTGAGCGACGTGCAGCAATAAATCCGCGGTATGTTCCAAGACTCAGTTGTTCCGATTTTCGGTCATGCCCGGGCGAAACAAATAACCATGTCCGCGAATGTTGCGTATCGTCAGCACAACCCTGAGATGAACCAGTCCTTCCCGCGTAGCAATCTCGGATCTGTGACTTCGTCGTTCAGGCACCGCGGACCAAACGGTGTCACCCGCCATGAAATCAATCCTCCTCAAACTGTCAGGTCGCGCAAGCGACCTTGCCGGTGTCGAACCCCTGATCGCTCTTTTTCTGGGAGCGGCGCTCCTTGCCGTATTTCTCTCTGCCGTCGGGCAATCCAAATCTCACGCCGACCCGTCGGCAAAGTCCAGCCTGCTCTGGACTCTCTACGGACGTTTCACCTGTCTCACCGGGGCATTGATGCCGGTGGTGCTGCTGATGGCAACGATTTCGGTCCTGCGCATCTACCTGCGTCAGGCGGTGTCGAATTTTCAACGCACGCACGGCCGTGTCACACGGGCAAATTATGACGCAGTGCGAACGATCTGGGGGGCGGAGCAGGAGCAGGGTGAATTGAAAGTTGAAATCTACACCGACGAGGAAATCACTGAACGCATCGAGTCCGAAGATCTGACCAAGCCCGCCGTTTTGCGGAAAAAGGTCGTGCGGCGTCCGGTCACCGCCAATCCGTTCATTGCGACACGCCACGACATCGTGTTGAAACGGAATGCGCGAAAGAAAGGCTCAGCTTACTACGGCGGTTATGAAACGACTTGTCGTTTTTCATGGCAATTGAACAATCCCGCCGCGACTCCGCAGAAATGCAATCTGGTATTTCCGCTGCCTGCCGCCCGCGCCATGTATGACGACCTGTCCGCCACGCTCAATGGCAGGGATGTGCTCCCGCAGATGCAACTCAAGGACGCGACGCTGACGCTGACGCGCGAGCTGCAACCGAACGAAACACTGGATTTCAAGATGGCCTTCAAGAGCCGTGGCGTGTCGTTCTGGTATTTTCAGGTACGGGAGGCGCGGGAGATCCGCGATTTCCTGTTGACGCTCACACTGCCAGACCTGCCGAAGACGAAGCTCAACTATCCCGGCGGCTGCATGACACCCACGGACGTTCAGCCGACCACCAACGCACCGGGCAGTGTACTGACTTTCCGTCTCGACCACGCCATTTCAAATCAGGGCATGGGCGTCGCGCTGCCGTCGATGCCGCAGCCGGGACAGGTTACGAACGCCGTGCTCGGAGAAACCGAGCGCGCCTGGTTGTTAATCTTTGCCATGATGGTCTTGACGCTGACCCTCACGCAAGTCGGGCACGCCATCTTGATCAGCATTCTATTCGGAGCAGCAACAGCGTTCGTTTACGGGTTGATGGGCGACTTCAGTGACCTGCTGTTTGGGTTTTTCGGAACGGCGGTGTTGATCCTGATTCCGTTGTTCCTGTTACTGGCAAAGCTCCTGACGCGAGTGGCAGGCGGTGGCGCCATCAAGGCGCTTGCTCTGCAATTCCTGATCATCGGGATTCTTTACCCGTGTGTGGCGGGATTGGACTCCGGCCGACAGACCCTTTATCTGGATCTCTGCGCCGCCGGCTTTCTCGCGTTCACGGCGTGGCTGCTCGCGACGCGCCAGCGAAATCGGCCCGCGAAGCGGACAAACGCGGTCGCCGCGATGCAGTCGGCATGAGCCCGGAAATAAACACGCACGCCTCTGGTGCATGGCGATCAGACGCGGCATTGCAGTACCGGTTGATCGGCGGCTGCGAGAATCCGTTATGTCCGGCTTTGGACAGACGTTGCCTTTGATTAAGGCAGGATGCGGTGACACTGGGTTTCATTCGCGGACTTGTGACCACGAGTGTACCGCGCTGGCGCGGCATGATGGTTGCTCGACAAACGGATATGCGGGTTGTCGCTTTATCTCTGTTGTTGATGTGCGCCATTGGTTGTGATCAATCAAAGCCTCAACCACCTGCCTCTAAAGCCGCAGCTTCCACCCCGGCACCTGCTCCGGCGCAAACCTCTCAACCAGTGACTCCGGTTGAAACGCCCGCTTCGACCGCACAGATCGAGGCCACGAAACCCTGTTTCCGCTGCGGTGGATCGGGAACGATTCATTGTGCGGCGCCCGGCTGCGAGGATGGACAGATTGAGTGTCCCGGTCCGTGTTTGAAACTGTCGAAAGGGGTGTGGGTACACATGCAGGTCGCAGGCCATAGCGCCGACGACGTGTGGCAAAAATTTCCGAAAAGCAGTGGAGGATGGGAGGCGTGGAACCAGAACCATGTCGGGGAGGTCATCGAGGTAAAAAATGGAGTGCCCGTAAATGTCGGCAAGTGTCCCGTCTGTAGCGGCAGCACGCGCGTGCAGTGCCCAACCTGCTTCGGCACCGGCAAGGCGGTATGCAATCTGTGTGGAGGGAAAAAGATGATTCCGGATTCCTGGACAGAATTCGACAACCCGACACAGAAAGTGAAACCGACAACGATCCAGTTGACGGACGGGCGCAGTCTGGTGGGCAGAATTCAGATGCGGCTCGGCTCCAAAATCTATGTCAGGACGGAGGACGGCAAACAAGTGGAAGTCAACACAGGCGAGATCGTATCTGAAAAGCCCGTTCGGTGACGGAAATGTTGCGGCAGGAGCTGAGTATTGGTCAGAAGCTCGGGCTGCAGCTAATTATTTGCCCGCAAATCGCAGGTTGCTGACAACGCCCTCGTCATGATTCCGATAACATCCCTGGTGAACTGTCCGCGATCCTCACTACAACGCCGGAGTTGAAGCCGGAGGATGCTGTATAGGAACCGGTCGTCCAAAGACGCCATGTCATTGAACCGGGAATGAAACCGGTCAGTGAGTTTGGCGTGCTGCTTCGCCCCACGGGCGAGTTCGACCAGCGTCATCCCAGTCGGAGTGGCGGCGTAACTCGACGAAAGGTCCAGATTTTTCCACTCAAGCATGCCGGGCAGGTTCGTTCGAGGCGGCCGACGGTCGCCGCTGCACCTCACGGGCTTTGCAATCATTTGAAGTGGATGCGAATCGTCTGGGTGAGCCGCCCGAACAATGACTGTTTCTTTGGTTTGGTCGCAGCTGTCGGCAGTGTCGCGCCCGGAAGCGGCTCGCACGGCGCGGAGCACGACGGACAAAACGCACGGATCTTCCCTCCGGCCAGCCGGAGCACATGCACGCACTCTTCGCAAAAAAGCTTATGACACTTGACGCATTTCAATGTTGCCCTGGTCCCGTGATGGTTGAGGCACGAGGCCGAACCGTCCGGCATGGTCGCGGACGGGGGAGGTTGCTGGACCTTCACCTCAGGAATCGGACTGTGCGGGGTCTCCTCGACGGGGTGCGAATGCAATTTCAACTCGGCGCTGCCCAGGCGCAGGACCTGGCCTGGCACCAGAGGAGCTTCATGGATTGCCTGACCGTCGATGTACGTCCCGTTCGTCGAGCCAAGATCGCGAACCAATACGGAGCTTCCGGACACGACTATTTCGCAGTGAAAACTTGAGACGGTGGCGTCGTGGACGCGGAAATCGTTGGTTGGATTGCGACCGAGGGTGTTGAACCCCGGTTCCAGTTCGAATGTGCCCGGGTGCGTCAGACCTGCCAACACAAGCTTGTTCATAAGCGTCACGCGGGCCGTGCAACAGTGTATTGTGCCCGCTGTTTATTGTCGAATGGTCGTCCGCTCACAAGGCTTTTGGGCAGCGCGTTTGGCTGTCATCAGGTTTTGGCCAGGTCACGCCGCGGAAACAACGGCGCGGGTTCGCCTATGGAATGGCCGGAGACCAATCCTCCCCAGGCCAGGCCGCTCATCTGGTCTGGCGAATGGCTCAGACCGAGTTGCGCGTAAATGTTCTCGGCCGCGGTCGGGATGAACGGCCACAGCAACACGGCAAGTATGCGGCACGTCTCTGCGAGCGTATAAAGGACCTGATTCAGCCGACCGGTTTTTGCCGGGTCCTTGGCCAGTTTGAATGGGGCTGTTTTGTCCACATATTGATTGGCCAGGGTCACGATCTCCCAGATACATTCCAGCGCCTCCTGCGGGTGGCTTTGGAGCAGTGACTTTTTCGTATCCCCAACGTGCAAAATGACGAATTCGCAGAATTCAGGTTCGTCGAAGCGATCCGGCACGACGCCGTTGCGATAACGCTTCAGCATCGAGAGCGATCTGTTGATCAGGTTGCCCAGGCCATTGGCCAGTTCGGCCGCGTACCGCGCCTGAAAACTCGAATCAGTCCAGTTGCCGTCCGGTCCAATATCCAGCTCGCGGACGACGTAGTAGCGAAACGCGTCCACACCCCATTCATCAATGACGGCAATCGGGTCCACGATGTTGCCGGTGGTCTTGCTTATTTTTTGACCATCCTTCTGCCACCATCCGTGAACAAGCAATTGCTTGGGCAAGGGAAGGCCCATCGCCTTGAGCATGATCGGCCAATAAACCGCGTGGAATTTCAAAATGTCCTTGCCGATGACGTGAATATCCGCAGGCCAGAGTTTGATTTCGGGTTTCGGGCTTCTGGCTTTTGTCCCCAGGGCGTCCCCCAGCGCGGGGTCATCGTGCGCGACGGGAACACTGATGTAATTCACGAGTGCATCGAACCAGACGTAGGTGACAAAATGGGAATCGAACGGCAGCGGAACGCCCCAGTTAAGTCGAGCCAGCGGACGGGTGATGCAAAGGTCCTCGAGTTCGTGGTTCTTCAGGAAGCCGAGCACTTCGTTGCGGCGGGAGGCGGGTTGGACGAAGTCGGGGTTGGATTCGAGGTAGTCAATCAGCCATCGTTGTTCGGCCCGGAGTTTGAAATAGTAGTTGTCTTCAACCAGTTCGGTCACCTCGCCGTAAGCAGGATCAAAGCTCCCGTCCGGGCGTCGGTCCTTGTCGGTCAAAAACGTCTCTTCTTTCAGCGAATAGAAGCCCCGGTATTGCGCTTTGTAAAAGTGGCCTGCCAGGTGCAGTTTCGTCAGGATTGCCCGGACGACCTCTTTGTGGCGCGGTTCCGAGGTGCGGATGAAGTCATCGTTGGAAAGGTTCAGCTTTTTGGCAAACTCCTTCCAGACCATCGCCAGTCCGTCGCAGTATTCCTGTGGTTGTTTCCCGTTTTCTGACGCGGCCTGCTGGACCTTCTGACCGTGCTCGTCGAGTCCCGTCAGAAAAAAAACGTCTTCGCCCAGGCTGCGCCGGGCGCGGGCGATCACGTCTGTGACGACCTTTTCATAGGCGTGGCCGAGGTGCGGCTCACCGTTCAGGTAATCAATTGCCGTCGTGATGTAAAACCGTTTGATCACGCGCCTACTTTGTCGGACGTGATCGTTCTTTGCAACCATCGTGATCGGTCTGGGCCGGCAACAGGAATGAGCAACGATCCAAAAACAGCAGTGGAACGCTCTACATCACCGCAAGGCTTCCCACGATGGCGGCCAGCAACCAGATCAGCGCCACTGCTTGCGTCCGGCTCAGACCGCGCCGGGTGAGCCGGTGCGAGAGATGATTGTTGTCGCCGACATAGAACGGCCTGGCCAACCGCCAGCGGAGCAACACGACCCACACCAGATCGCCGAGGGGCACCGCCAGGACCAGGAGTGGTTTCAAAACGGCCAGAGCCTGGGGATGCTTTTGTGAGTAAAAGTGGGGCAGGATGGCAACAACGGCCAGCAGGTAACCGATCAGATGACTGCCCGAGTCGCCGAGGAAGGCGGTGGCTCTCGGGAAGTTGTAAGGTAGAAAGCCCAGCAAGGCACCCGCACAGACCAGCGCAATCAGCGCGACAAGATATTGTTGCGCGGTGGCGGTAATGATTCCAAAGCACAACGCGCTGATCGCGCCCAATCCCGCGCAAAGGCCGTTCATGTTGTCCATGAAGTTGAACGCGTTGATGACAATCAGGATCCAGAGCACGGTGATGGCGTAGCTGAAGACGAGGCTGTGAACGAACAAGGTGACACGGGCGCCGGATGCGGCGACGAGCAGCGCAAAGCATAACTGGCCGCTGAATTTCACCGCGGGCCGCAACTCATGTTTATCGTCCCACGCGCCCAACGCGGTCATGCCGAGCGCTCCAAACGCGATCGCAGAAAGCTCAAGAAAACGCTTCCGCAGGCCATACTGGAGATCGGCCGTGTGCGACCCAAACACACCGAGTTTGACGGCCATCGCTCCAAGCGCGAGGGCGATCAGCAATCCGGTCAGCACTGCGGGGCCGCCCGCAAGTGGCACGGGGGAATCGTGAATTTTACGGTGTCCGGGGTCATCCACCAGGTCCGCGCGCAGACACACGCTTCGCCAGAAGGGCAGCGAGGCGAGCGTGATGAAGAACCCGCCGGCAAACGCGAGCAGATAGACGTTGAACGGAAACCTCATGGTTTGCCTGGGGCAGGAAGCGTCGTGAAATCAGGAGACTCGCACGCGTGGCCGGGACGATCCTGTATGTTCCCGACGCCTGCCGGATCAGTGACTCGATCCTGCCTTCAATTGCTTGAGTCGTTCGGAAACTTCCGCCGCTTCTTTGTGGGCGTCCGGCGGGACATATTTCAAATACAATTCGTAGTTCTTGACAGCGGCGGCCACGTCCTTGCGCCGGGATGCAATTTCGCCCAGCCCATAGTAAACGCGATACAGCGTGGGAACCAGCCTTTGCAGCGTTTCGTAATCGCGTTGGGCCGCGTCCAGTTGATCGCTCTGCAAATTGGCAATGGCGCGATTCATCAGCGCGATGCGGTTGTCGGGCTGTAGTTTGAGGAGCTGGTTGAGCGGGGCCACAGCATCTTTGTAAGCCTTCGTTTGAATGCAAATGGCGCCCCGGTCGAGCAGCGCTTGCGGGTTATCGGGCTCCTTTTTCAGCACCGCGCTGACGGCGTTGCTGGCTTCATCATAGTCTTTGAGCTGCATGCACACGTAGGCCTTGTTCAGCAGTGCGGCTGTGTTGCCAGGGTCCAGCTTCAGGCTCTCCTCCAGCGTCGAGAGCGCGTTGGTCAGACGATTGGCCTGTACATACATCTGGAAGAGCGCATCCGACAGCCCGGAGTTTCGCGGGTGTTGCCGGCGGGCATCGAGCAGTATTTTTTCCGCGGTCGCCGCGTCGCCTTTGTTAAAATGGGCCGTGGATTCCAACCGGGCAAGTTCCACAAGATTGGTGGAATTCAGCGGGCGCGAAGTCTGGCGGGAACGGATTTCACCAACTGTCTCCAACGTCTTGTCGGGGATGCCGCCAGCAAGAAACACGCCGGCCAGCAGAAAGCG
>DATNDF010000081.1 GCA_035607015.1 Candidatus Angelobacter sp.
GTATGCGCGAAGCGCGAGCGATGCCGGACTCCAGTCGGCCTACGGCCTCCTTCCGTCCAGCATCGCGAAGAATAGAAACCGAACGAACAACAAACCGGCAGAACTTCAGTTATGAAGTGTCCCACCAACGGGGTCAGGTCACACTCCCGACCTGGATTTGCCCGCCCGTTGAATCCCAAGACGCTCGCAAAAGAACAAAGAAACCATTTCTCAGATGCCGGAGTCTCTAATAAAGTATCCAGTGGCGCGACAAATTGAACCCGTCGTTTTATGGCGAAAGTCACTGAGCTTCATGTCAATGGCAAGGCGCTTCGGGTGGACGCTGATTCCGAGCGCACCCTGCTCAGCGTCCTGCGGGACGATCTCGATCTGACCGGGACCAAGTACGGATGTGGCGAAGGACAATGCGGGGCGTGCACTGTTTGGCTCAACGGATTTCCCGCGCGTTCCTGCCACACATCCGTAGGCGACGCCGCTCAAAAGAAAATCACGACCATCGAGGGTCTGGAACAAGACGGGCGGCTGCATCCCCTGCAAGAGGCGTTTCTGGACGCCGGCGCTATGCAGTGCGCCTACTGCACGTCCGGCATGATCATGTCGGGCGCGGCGTTGCTCCGGCGGAACCCGAATCCATCCGAGGAGGAGATCGTTCATTTCATGGAGGGCAACATCTGCCGCTGCGGAACGTATCGGCGGATCATCATGGCGATCCAGGGGGCGGCCAAAGTGATGAAGGGAGGGACTGGATGACAGCTCAGGTCGTGCCCGAACTCAACGTGGAACCGGAGCGATACGAGTTGCGAGCGGCGCCTGTTTATCATTTTGATCTGGCGCGGCGCGATTTTTTCAAAGTCTTCGGCAGTGGCATTGTCGTTCTCTTGCTGCTCGAGGAAGTCACTGCGCAAGAGTCGGGCGGGGGACGACGGCGCGGTGGCGGCCAGCGACGTCCCCAGGAACTGGGCGCATGGCTTCATATTGGCAAGGATGGCGTCGTCACGGTTTTCACCGGCAAGGCCGAAGTGGGACAAAACATTCGCACTTCGCTCTCCCAGGTCGTCGCCGAGGAATTGCGCGTTCCGGTTGTTTCAATCCGGTTGACCATGGGCGACACCGAGTTGACGCCTTTTGATGCCGGGACGTTTGGCAGCCGCACGACGCCGGACATGGCAGCCCAGCTTCGCAAGATTTCCGCCGCAGCGCGCGAGGCGTTGGTCGGGCTGGCGTCGGAACAGTTGAAAATTGAGCGAAGCCAGCTGGTGGTCGAGAGCGGGAGAGTCACCCATCCGGGGTCGAATCGTTCCGTGGCCTTCGGTGAACTCGCCGGGGACCAAAAACTCCTTAAGACGGTCGCCGATAATCCGGCGACGACGCCCGCCGTGGATTGGAAAATCGCCGGCACTTCGGTTCCCAAGGTTTCCGGACGCGACTTTGTGACGGGCGGACACAAATACACGCCGGACATCAAGCGACCCGGAATGTTGCACGGCAAAGTCCTTCGTCCGCCCGCGTTCGGATCGACACTTACATCAGCCGACACGGGAACGGCAGAGGCAATGCCGGGCGTGGTTGTCGTTCGCGACGGTGATTTCGTCGGCGTTGCGGCGCCTGATGAACAGATTGCCGAACGCGCCGTCGCGGCGATTCGCACCGAATGGAAGACCTCGCCGCAGACCTCGGACAAGGAATTGTTCGATGAGCTGAAGAAGACCTCCTCGACATCCGGCGGCAGGGGCGGCGGGGGCAACCAGACGGGTTCGATGGAGGAAGGACTTGCCGCTGCCGACCACAAACTCCGACAGACCTACACCATCGCATATATCGCCCATGCGCCACTTGAGCCGCGCGCGGCGGTCGCGGAATGGAAAGATGACAAGCTGACGGTGTGGACGGGCACGCAACGGCCGTTTGGCGTGCGCGGGGACCTCGCGCAGGCGTTTCGTGTTCCCGAAGAGCGCGTTCGTGTCATTGTGCCTGACACCGGCTCCGGCTACGGCGGCAAGCATACCGGTGAGGCGGCCGTTGAAGCTGCGCGACTGGCCAAAGCTGCGGGCAAACCGGTGAAGCTGGTCTGGACGCGCGAGGAGGAGTTCACCTGGGCTTACTTCCGCCCGGCAGGAGTCATCGAAGCAAGCGGCGGCGTGCGCGCTGACGGAACCATCACCGCATGGGAGTTTCACAACTACAACTCCGGCGGCTCGGCCATCCGCCCGCTTTACGATATTCCGAATCAGAAGGTTGAATTTCATTCCGCTCGTTCACCTTTGCGTCAAGGCTCGTATCGAGCGCTTGCCGCCACGGCAAACCACTTTGCGCGCGAGTCGTACGTGGATGAACTGGCGCACGCCGTGAAGATGGATCCGCTTGAATTTCGATTGAAGAACCTGAAAGACGCGCGGCTGCGGGCGGTGCTGGAGGCTGCGGCCAGCACGTTTGGATGGGGGAAAACAAAACTACCGTCCGGGCATGGCGCCGGTATTGCGGTCGGCTCGGAAAAAGGCTCCTGCCTCGCAACGTGCGCCGAGGTCGGTGTCGACCCTGCCGGCGGGAAGATCAGGATTGTCCGTGTCGTTCAGGCCTTCGAGTGTGGAGCGATTCTCAATCCTGATCACCTCAAGAACCAGAATGAAGGCGCGATCGTGATGGGTCTCGGCGGCGCGCTGTTTGAAGCCATCCGGTTTGAAAACGGGAAGATCCTGAATCCACAATTCTCCCGCTATCGTGTGCCGCGTTTCGCCGACGCACCTCGAATTGAAATCGTCCTGCTCGACCGCAAGGACTCACCTTCGACGGGAGCGGGCGAGACGCCGATCGTGGGCATCGCGCCCGCTGTTGGCAATGCGATTTTCGACGCGACCGGCGTTCGTCTCCGTTCGCTACCAATGTTACCCAACGGTCTGAAGGTTTAGGTTCACGCCTCCTGCTCCTTGGAGGGAGACCCGGCTTTATGTCAACCAGGGCGACATCATTAGCCATGCGCGATACGGGCGTTCATGAGCCGGTACCCGTGAGTTTGAAAAGCGCGCTCGATTGGAACGCCGGGTGCAACTGGATGATATCAAGCGACGCCGAAGAAGCGCTCCGACCCGGAATGCGCTCACTTGAGCGGACGGCGCGGTGAACCAAACTATTTTTCCCAGGAGCTGAGTCATCACCGGTTGCGCGTCACTCTCGTAATTCAGACATTCTGCTTGGAGTTTGCGGTCCGATGATGCTTTGTTTTCTGGACGATGGAACCCGGTCCGCATACGGAGCCGCTGCCGTCGCCGTCAGGTGACGGCGGGCAAGAGGGCGCATACGCCATTCTCCGCAACCGCGATTTTTCCCTGTACTTGATTGCTCGGTTTATCGCGGCCCTAGGAGCGCAGATGCAGGCGGGCGCGGTCAATTGGGAACTCTACGAGCGAACACATTCGCCGTTGATGCTCGGTCTGATCGGCCTGACCCAAATGGCGCCGATGGTTCTATTTTTTCTTCCAGCGGGACATGTGGCCGACAATCACAACCGCAAACGCACGATTCTCGCGACGATCCTTCTTGCTGCGCTGTCGAGCGTGGGTCTGGCGCTGGTTTCCGCGTTTCGGGCCGAGGTGTTCTGGATCTTCTGTTGCATGTTCGCAGGAGGAGTCGGGCGCACTTTTCTTTGGCCCGCCAGCCAGGCGTTCCTGCCACAGCTTGTCCCGCGCAGAGTTTTTTCCCGCGCCGTGACGTGGAACACCGGGGCGTTTCACTTGTCCTCGGTGATCGGCCCGGCCGTGGGGGGCGGGCTGATTGCGCTGACGCACCATGCCGCGATCGTTTATGCAATCAACGCGGTGGCGACCCTGATTTGCCTGGGACTGATCGCGCTCGTGCGCAGCCGCCAGGCCCCCATCGTGAAGGAAGAAATATCCCTCGCTCGTATTCTCGCGGGGTTTAAATTCGTCTATCGTACCAAAATCATTTTCGGGACGATCACGCTCGATTTGTTCGCGGTGCTGTTGGGTGGCGCGACAGCGTTGTTGCCCGCCTACGCGAAAGACATTTTGCATGTCGGGCCTGGCGGGCTTGGCTGGCTGCAGGCGGCGCTTCCGCTTGGGTCGGTGGCGTCTGCATTTTATCTCACTCACCGCCGCCCCCTGCAAAAGGCCGGGCAGGCGCTGCTTTGGTCCGTGATCGTGTTCGGGCTGGCGACGGTCGCGTTTGGCCTTTCGAAGCATTTCTGGTTTTCGCTCGCGATGCTGTTTCTCTGCGGAGCGGTCGACAACGTCAGCGTCGTGGTCCGCCATACCCTGGTGCAATTGCTCACTCCCGACGCAATGCGCGGACGGGTCTCCGCCGTGAACAGCCTGTTCATAGGCACCTCCAATCAGTTGGGCGAATGTGAATCCGGCACGGTCGCCCATCTTTTTGGACCAGCGATGGGAAACGCGATTTCAACCGGGGCAATCATATCCGTGGTCTCGGGCGGCATAGGCACAATCCTCGTCGTCATTGCCGTCGCGTTGATCTGGCCTGAGATTCGCAAGTACGGACGATTGGATGGGTCAGCGTAGCAATGCGTCACCAGCAGCGAGATCGGACGGAGGCGCGTACTTAAAAGAGCCGGCCTTCCGCCTGTTTTGGAGTTGGTTTGGGCGGTTATAACACGGTTTGTCTGGGGTGGGCATGGGTAAAATGGACGAACCGGCAAGGATCGGCGTCCGATTCCGTCGTCTTATTAACAAGGCATCACTCTTGCTATTTGCAATGTTGCCGGCGCGGGTGCGTCGGCCTACAGTAACTTGTTCCGATCGCCGCGCGGATATGTCGCACGACACCGCGCGGCGATTTGCTTTTGTGAACATCAAAAACCGCGCATTTGGCGTCTGAAACTCGGAAGACGCTGCCGAGATTGGCTGGGGGGGGGTGTTTTAATCCGCGGGACGAGGCCTTTCCAATCGGGATTTGAAATCTCAATTTAACTGCAAAGTATCAAGCTGCGGCAGCATTGGATTTGCAATGCATGGTCTTCCATTTAAGATCAATGCCACCGAGCAATTATTATTGTAACCAATTGATGAGCAATGCGTTGATTGATTATCATCTGGACATTAAAAAGCTGAGAACAGAAGGTGCTTTGACCCTTGATTCGATGGTAGATTCAGAGCGACAACCACATGCTGAGCCACCGGCTGGGCGCATTGCCGTCTTCGAAAAGGGGACCTTAGTCGGTTCATTTGAGTCGTGGCGTCAAGCCGTACAATTCATACGTGCCAACCATTTGCGTCGCGCAACGCTGGTTCCCGAATCGCACGGAATTCATCCGCACAAACGAACTAATCCAGCCGTGTCGTTGTAACCGCCATCCTGCGCGGCAAGAGGCTTTGTCCCGTTTGGAAAGCTTGTTGAGCTTGATTTATCATTTATCATACCTCGAGTCCCTTCGGTAGCCGGTACGGAACCAGAGCAGCGGATCTCAACCGCGAATTCATGCATTTCTCAGAATGAGATGATGGCATGGTGACTATACTGTTGCAAAGAGGTCGGCGGTTCATCTGAAGAATTAAAACCGAAGGAGTGGCTTGTTGCGGTTTCATGGTTCGTTCTGTCAGTTGAGCTTTCCCGGGTGGGAGCAAGCAATTCGCAATTTTCACGCTCGACTCGCGTCTTCTGAACTTGAACAATCCCGCGTATGTCTGCCAAACCCAACATTGGCTTTCTTGGCGCGGGTAAAATGGCTTCCGCTTTGGCCAAAGGATTCATTTACGCGAAAATCGCCAACGCGGACCAGATCGTGGCGAGCGATCCAATCGACGCGGCCCGTTCGACGTTTGCTGAAGAGACACGCGCGAAAGTAACACATTCCAATATCGATGTGGTCAAAGCGGCAAATGTGCTTCTGCTGGCTGTAAAGCCCGACCACGTTGTCGGAGTCCTCAAGGAAATCCGGGGTTCGTTGACCGAGAAGCATCTACTTATTTCCATCGCGGCGGGGGTGACGCTGGCGAAACTGGAGGGAGGACTGGGTGAGGGGGCGAGAGTCATACGCGTGATGCCAAACACGCCGGCGCTGGTCGGGTCTTCGGCCACCGCTTACGCGCTCGGCAGGAACGCAACAGCGGAAGATGGCCGCCTGGTGCAAAAGCTGTTTTCGTCGGTCGGCCTGGCCTTTCAACTCAAGGAATCTCTGCTCGACGCCGTGACGGGTCTCAGCGGCAGCGGTCCGGCGTACGTTTATACGATCATCGAAGCGTTCAGCGATGGGGGCGTGGCTTCGGGACTACCACGTGACGTGGCCACGAGGCTTGCTGCGCAAACCGTGCTCGGCAGCGCGAAAATGGTTCTGGAGACCGGCCAGCATCCGGGCGCGCTCAAGGATATGGTCGCGAGCCCGGGCGGGACTACCATTGAGGGTCTGCACGAATTGGAGAAAGGCGGTCTGCGCGCAGCCCTCATGAACGCCGTTCGTGCCGCGACGGAAAAGTCGAAAAAACTGGGCCAGGGGTGACCGGCAAATGGACTTCCCGCCGCCCACATCCAGGCAAGCCCGAGTGATCTGGCTGGCCGTCACCGCGCTGGCTGTGGCAGTCATTATCGCAGTCGTGGCGGGCGCGGTTTGGGGACTCGGCAAGGTTCTGGGGTTGCTTTCGCCCGTGCTCTGGCCGCTGGCGGTCGCGGGAGTCATCGCCTATTTGCTCGATCCGGTGGTGGACTTCATTGAACGTCACGGTGTGCCGCGCACCCGGGCCATCCTGTGTGTGTTCGCGCTGGCGGCGGTGATCGTGCTCGCGTTGTTCGGCAGTGTCGTACCGCAAATCGTCCGCGAAACACGCGACCTGGCCAGGAAGATTCCCAGCTACGTCGTCCGTGTACACCACAAGGCTCAGGATTGGATCAACAACCCGCCGAAAATCCTCCAAAAGTTTTTGAAAATTTCGCCCGACACCAATGCCGGCACGAATGCGCTCAGCACAACTAACGCCGAGACAAGTCTCACCAACGCGCCTGCGGCTCCGGACTCTAGCCCGGAAGCGCCTTCGATCTGGAGCAGCGCGCTCGACACCGGGACATTACAGTCCGCCACAGGCTGGCTGGCGAAGGCACTGCCAAGGGTCGGTTCATGGCTGTTCGGCCAGGTTTCGAGGGTTGCGTCCATCTTCGGCGTGCTAGCAGGACTGGCGTTGATCCCGGTTTACGCCTTTTATTTTCTCCTCGAAAAGGAAGGCATCGAAAGCAAATGGACGGATTATCTGCCGATCGCGAAGTCGGATTTCAAGGATGAACTGGTCTTTGTGCTCCGCTCCATCAACGACTACCTCATCGCCTTCTTCCGCGGACAGGTCATCGTCGCCTTGTGCGACGGTATTCTCTACACGATCGGTTTTTTTATTGTCGGCCTGCCCTACGCTTTTCTGCTCGGCGTCATGGCGACGGTGCTGACCATGATCCCGTTCCTAGGAGCGATCACTACGTGCGTCATGGCGTTGATCATCGCGTTCGCGCAATTCGGCGACTGGCCGCACCTGCTCGGCGTCCTGGGTGTGTTTGCCGTCGTCCAAACGCTCGAAGGACTGGTCATCTCGCCAAAGATCATGGGCGACCGTGTCGGACTGCATCCGCTGGCCATCATCATAGCCGTCATGGCTGGCACGACACTGCTGGGGGGATTACTCGGCGGCATTCTGGCCATCCCGCTGACGGCGGCGCTCCGCGTGATCATGTTTCGCTACGTGTGGAAGAAACGGGAAGCTTGAGAAGTGCCGCCTTTTCTCACCGCTAAATCCTGCCATCACAACATAAAACCGATGCTGGAAAAGTTGCTGTACCGGGAGTAACCTGACAACTGCGAAACGGCATAGATTGCATGTCGCGCCGCCCAGTACAATGTTAACGGTGAAAATAACGGTCGCGATAGCATTCGTCCTGACCCTCTCGATTTGTGGACATAGTGAGTCCACCAATGGTCTGCCCGATATGGACTATCGCCGTTTTTTTGAATTTTTTGTCCAGCACCCGGCTGAGGAACGAGGTGTTACGAACATTTATGCGGAATTGCGACAGGAGCTAAGTGCGAAGGGATTCACGAACGTTACCGAGTTGGACCTTCGGCGAGACCCCAGCATCTATGTCACAAATATGTTCAGGATTCACGCAACGTTGCCTGCAAACTGCCTCGACTGGCCACCGCCAGACACCAACAAGATGGATGGTGTCAAGAGGTTCATCAGTGAACACGGATGGAACATGCCGGAACGCAGTGCCCGGGATATGATGGTTGGTCGCGGCACCAAGCCTATTACTGGTTTGCCGTGGCCTGCCATTTACGATCGCACATTCGATGCGTACACGAGTGAACGATGGCTTTGGGTCATCCTGCACGGGCCAACGTCTTTCGGTCCCGAGCACGATGGACTGTTGTGGAGCCTTCAAACTAACCGGCCACCGTTTCCGGGCGTTACGTGCAGGCCATTGGGCAGCGGTTGGTACGCGTTTGTGTATCCCAAGAGAGATTCTGTAGAGAAGCCTTAGACGAAATATCAAAGATCATGTCGTGCCCCACCTCTATCCGGTCGAATGCGGTCTTAAGCTGCCTCATAGCTTCACGAGCAGTTTACGCACATCCACCGCTTCCATTCCGGCGGCTTTGATCGCCTGCAAGCCCAGTTCGGTGTCTTCGTAAGCGCGGCAGAATTGCGGCGGCACACCGATGCGGCGCGCCGCTTCGAGGAAAATGTCGGGGGCGGGTTTCTGGCGAGGAACGTCCTCGCTGGTCACAATCGCATCGAACAGTTTCACGATGCCGAGATGTTCGAGCACTTGCGTGATGATTTTCTTCGTGCCCCCTGATGCCACGGCCAGGGGAATTTTTCCGTGATGCTCGCGCGCCACGGCCACGACCGCGTTGACCGGCTCCACCTGATGCAACAGTGGCAGATACTCGTTCTCTTTCTCGTGCGCGACGGCGATGTGATCAATCGGCACGCCCTGCTCCCGGCTCAACATTTTCAGAATATCACGCGTCGGCACGCCGCCCAGTGCGTAGAAACGGTCTTCCGGAAAATGCAGTCGGTGACGTTGCGCGATGGCCGACCAGGCGCGCCAGTGCAGCGGCATGGTGTCGGCCAGCGTGCCATCGCAGTCGAAGATGATTCCTTTTGGGGATTTAGGATTCATCGGGAGGGGGAATGTCGTCTGTCACTTTGTTTGCGCTACCGGCGATCAGTTCACAATTTCAATGCGACCAGCCGCTCCTCCAGGTCGTGTGCCATCAACGGCTCGATGAGGCCGTCAATGTCGCCGTCAATGATAGCGGGCAGATTGTGAAGCGTCAGTTCGATGCGGTGATCGGTCACGCGGTTTTGCGGGAAATTATAGGTGCGGATGCGTTCGTTGCGTTCACCGGTGCCGACTTGCGCCTTGCGCTGCGCCGCGTACTTCGCGTTTTCCTCGGTAACACGCTGTTCGAGTAATCGCGAGCGCAACACGGTGAACGCCTGCTGTTTGTTCTTTTGCTGCGAGCGGCCATCGGCGCAACGAACAATCAATCCGCTGGGCTTGTGAAGGATTTGCACCGCGGAGTCCGTCGTATTGACCCCCTGGCCGCCGGGGCCGGAAGCGCGGCAGACCGTGATCTCCAGTTCCTCGGGTTTGAGTTGCACGTCCACCTCTTCGGCTTCCGGCAGCACGGCCACGGTTGCGGTGCTGGTGTGGATGCGGCCCTGCGCCTCGGTTGCCGGGACGCGTTGAACGCGGTGGACGCCGCTTTCGTATTTCAAGCGTTTGAACACATCCTGCCCGCTGACGCTGAAAATGATTTCCTTGAACCCTCCGAGGTCGGAGGGACTGGAATCCAGTGTCTCCAGCTTCCAGCCGCGCGATTCAGCGTAACGGCTGTACATGCGGTAAAGGTCGGCGGCGAACAGCGCCGACTCCGAGCCTCCCGCCCCGGCGCGGACTTCGATGATGGTGTTGCGTGAATCGGCGGGGTCGGGCGGCACAAGGCCCCGCTGCACGTCCAACGCAAGGCATTTCTCCACGGCTTCGAGTCGCGTGATTTCCTCTTTTGCCATTTGCGCGATCTCGGAGTCTGCCGCCTCTGAATCGAGCAGTTCGCGATTGGCCGCCAGATCGACCACGGTTTTCAAATACGCCGAACCGTGCGCCGCGAGTTCCTTCAGCCGCGCGTATTCCTTCGACAATTCCTGGAAGCGCTGGCGGTTTGCGAACACTTTTGGATCGCTCAACGCCCCTTCAACCTCGGACAATCGTGCGGAGAATTTCTCCAGGTACGGTCGCAAATCCATTTGAGAAAAAAGCATCCGCCCGCAGAGTGGGGGCACTACTGCGGGCGGATGCGGAAAAGTCAGCTACTTCTTTTTCTTTTTTGCGGCAGCGGCGGCTGTTGCCTGGGCTGCCTGCGTCTTGGCGAGACGCTGCTGGAATTTGTCCACCCGGCCGGCGGTATCAACAAACTTTTGCTGGCCCGTATAGAAGGGGTGGCAGACGTTGCAGATGCCGATCAAAATCGTCTGTTTCGTGGAGCGGGTCTTGATGACGTTGCCGCACGCGCACCGTATTTCCGCGTCCACATACTTCGGATGAATGTCAGCTTTCATAACAAAGGCCCGGAAACTTAACAGTGATTGGCGTGTTGACAAGCGCTAATTTACCTCAATCGCGCCGAATTTATCGGAACCGCGCCTTCTCCATTCATCCCCCCTCGTCCGCCGGACAACAACTTGCATGGCACACCCTTGCTTCCGGTTTGCAATGGCTTTCGGAAGGAGCGATCCGCGAAAGCTGAACGACCGAAGACTGGATCGGAGACCGGACGATGGGATTGCATCAGGCATGAAGCGCGCGTTGCACTTCAGCCCACATCTGGTCGAGCGGCTGGGTTTTGTTCAAATAACCCACGACCCCCTTCTGGCGGGCTTCCTGAAGGGTCTTTTCGTCGAGCCCAATTCCCGAAAAGAGGATGATTGGGAGGGTCGGGCGGTTTTTCCTGATGGGCTCCAATAGATCAAGGCCGCTTGTCTTTTCGCCCAGATTGATGTCGAGGATGACGAGGTCAATCGACAACTCGCCCACGAGGCGCAGGGCGTCCGCAGCCGTGCTCGCCGTGGTCACGGTGGAGCCCCGGCGTTTGAGGTAGATCGACAACAATTCGCGCGTGGGGGCCTCGTCATCCACCACCAGGATATGTCCGCTCATCAGTTTCTATCTTTTCAATTCGGACCGAAAACGCAAGCAGAACGCTTGCGGTCGCCAGCACAACCCGCGTAGTCAATGCAGGGAACAACAATTTCGCGACGCCGGACATCTGATCTGATTGCCGCGGAGGGTCCGGATGAAGTGCGCCGTTATTTGATGACCAGGTGTTGGACCCAATTGCCGGGTTTCGTCTTTCCGACCCAAAAAGCCTCGCCGACGCCGACGAGCGGCGGGTTGGAGTCCCATTTTTTTGGATTGTATTCGTAAATAACGTAATTCTGGCGATCGCGGTCGAAGAGATGAACGACGTCCCCTTCGCCGATCGGGAACCCCAGATCCGAATGCAGGCGCCCGGGCTTCGGAATCTGCGAGCTGCGAATGGAAAAACCGGAAGAGATGGGAAGCAGCAAGTTCCCTTGGGCCACTTCGCCCGTGAAATTGATGTTCTTGAAGTCGGAGGTTGGGTTAAAAAAAATCGCCCCTTCGCCGGGTGCCAAAGTTTCGTTCGGGTTGGTCCACTTGCCTCCTTTGACCGCGTTCTCGGTCAGCTTGAACAGCCGCGTGTCGAACTTGTTCAGCATCGCGCCGTCTGGCATGTGGGCAAAAACCGAACCAACGGTGGAGGAAGGCGCGTGCAGGGGATTGGCGATCATCGAGTACCCGGGCGGCACGTTGATGGTCACATAAGCCACCACATTGTCGGAAAGGACGACGTCAGCAAGCACGCGGTAAAACCGATAGGTGAATTTGGAAGCATCCGAGTCCACGTAGTCCACGGGTTCGCCGTTCGATTTCCCCGCGGACATCGCCTGCCAGATCTGCAGGTTGGGGGAGACCTGAATCTCGTAGCTGGCCCCTTTTGGAACCTGAAACTTGAACTGGAAGGGTCCGTACGGAAACCGCACCGCAGAATGCAGGTGTGGGGGCGCCATCACAGCCGTTTTGCCTTTTTTGCCAAAAAGGTTGAAAATGGATTCGCTCACGCTGCCCAGAATATTCTTTGGATCCATGGTTGGGCGCCGTTCAATCTGGTCGGATGAGCAATTCCTACAACTTTCCGTCTCCTTTGGCAACCTCTCGCCACGAAATCATTTGGAGAAAGAATACGCAAACGTATTGCGTGTTTTCCCTTCAGCGCTTTGCCCGCCTGGCGGCCCGCAAGTCCGGGGCTGGCCGACTAGTGCAGCATTGCCAGCGGGTTTGGCTGCCGAATCAATGCCGCGTCGAGGTCGAGGTAAAAATCGAGCCGGCGGTCGGTCTCCGCGTCGTCAATGGCCCGCGCCATCAGAATGTAAGCCGCATAATGATTACCTTCCGACTCGACCAGGCCCGCGTAGAATTTTGCCAGCCCGGAGTCAATGGGTTCCAGTTCGCGGGCGAGGATCTGAAATTTTTCACAACTGCGCCCCTCAATGAGCGAGCAGCAGATGAGATGATCAATCACCTGGTGCCGCTGGCCATTGCGCACGGACTTCATCAGACCGGAAATCCATGGGCTCGGATACGGCTGGCCGAACGCAATGCCGCGCCGCTTCAGCAGATCGAGCACGAGCTGAAAATGCTGTAGTTCCTCAATGGCAATGGCGTTGAGCTCTTCGACACGCGGATACAGGTCGCGGTACTTCTCCAGATTCAACGCGGTCGTGGCCGCCTTGCGTTCGAGGTGCGCGTGATCCACGAGAACAGCGGGCAGATCGCCCAGTATTTTTGGCAGCCAGTTGGGCGGGATTTTATCGCGAAACAACAGCATGTCCAAATGCTAATCGGAGTCTCCGCCCCGGCAATCCGCAAAAAATTCTATTTTGTGGAATTGGCCGGCCAGATCGGCTTGGGCCAAACGACATCGTTCGTGCCGCCGCCGTCATCACGGAAATTTACCCCAACGGAATACAGCGTAAACTCGCCATCGACTTTCGGTCGGTAAAGCAACGGCCTGCCGACGTATAAATCCACAGGCAAGACGCTCACGAATTCAGGCTGCAACTCCTTCAATTCGGAGGGCAGTTTGCCGTGGCGCACCTTGCAGCGCTCGATTGCAATGGCGGCGATGGCGAGCTGGCGCGACGTTTCATTCTTCGCCAGTGTCTCCAGTACTCGCCGCATATTGGGGTAGTGCATGGCCGACCAAAGATATTTGTACCTCCGAACTCCTGAGAAAGCTCTCTCGATATCCGTTTGAAATTCGTCAAAGTCCGCCGCGATTTGGCGATAGGAGTTGCTGACCGCAAGCTCATGCGTCAAATCAATGAATCTCTGTTGATACTGACAGTAGAACCAGAGATCCCCGTCGGCCCACAACGTTTCCCAAAGCCATCCGAGAGCTTTTTCCGGAAGATCAGCCATTGAATGCCCGCGATTCAAGATTCCAAAGGCCGTGGCGTTCCGATTCGTCTTCAATGCGCAATACCAGTCCAAGCCGACGGCCCGTTCTGCTCGAATTGCCTGTTCCATTTCTTTGAAGAAAGAGAGGCTCGCGAGCTTGTCCTGGAGTTCAGCCAGTTGGCCGTCCGTCCATCCCGGAGCCCGGAGTGCCATCCAAACCGCGTCCACCGCCAGACCTGCCATGACCGAACGAATCATCTGATCCACAATCGTCCAACTTTCGGCGTGTAGATGTGCCATGCCGACCAGCGCGAGCAGGTCCTGGTGTGCCAGCGAAAGATCACCCGAGTGAAGATCGCACATCGTGATGTCGTGAAGCGACTGTGCGACGGTGCGCATTGCCACGAGATTTATCGCCTGGGGATATGCCATGCTAAAGGTGAGGCCGGTGTAATCGCGGCCCGAGTCTTTTGGCGGATCGCGCATAGCCTCGTGAACTGAAGCTGACCTGACCCCGTTGGTGGGACACTTCATAACTGAAGTTCTGCCGGTTTGTTGTTCGTTCGGTTTCTATTCTTCGCGATGCTGGACGGAAGGAGGCCGTAGGCCGACTGGAGT
>DATNDF010000082.1 GCA_035607015.1 Candidatus Angelobacter sp.
TTCCGGCGACGCGCTGGTAGGCAAGCAAAGTTTCACGCGGTATCCCAGCGCCGCGCCGACCATTGCATACGCGATTCCCGTGTTTCCGCTGGTCGCGTCCAAAATTATTTTTCCAGCGCGCAAAGCACCGCTGCGCTCGCCCTCGCGAATCATCGAATAGGCGGCGCGATCTTTTACTGAGCCGCCGGGATTGAACCACTCCGCCTTGGCGCAGATCGCGACGTTCGGGAACTCCGTGCCCGTCCGCATCAGCTTGATTAGCGGAGTGTTACCGATGCGGTCGATCAGCTGCTGGCCCACCGCAGTGCGCGGGCGATCGGTGGATACGAGCGGCTTGTTGGCTGCGGTCATCTTGCTTGGACCATTCCCTCTTGTTGTGCCTGCTGGATTTACGGGCGTCCTGCGTTCCCCGCCATCCGACATCAGATGCCTCAGCGAGCGCGCCGTATTCAGCAAATTCAATCCAGTTTAGCAGATTATCAGGTGTTTCCTAAGGGCGGCGGCAGCGTGAAAAGCTTCGAGTTTGCAGCATGAAAAGCTTCTAGTTTGCCGCGTGAGAAGCTTCTAGCTCGAAACCAATTAGCGGCTTTAGCGAGCCATTTTTGGCGTTTTTTGCCCCGTAAACCTGTTTTCAGATCGGCTGGGGCGTGTGGCCCGAAACGGACACCCGAGGCGGGACTCGACGAGCTGCGATTGACCCATTTCGGGGTTTGTGACAGTCTCTGGAGCCTCACACGTGATGAAATTTTGGCGGTAGGTTTGGGCAGCGAGATCTCGGGAGGAAGTGATGCCGCAGAATTACGACATTGTCGCGATTGGGTCCGGGCACAACGGACTGGTCGCGGCCGCGTATCTGGCAACGGCCGGAAAAAGCGTTCTGGTGCTGGAGCGCAACGCGTGGTTTGGCGGCGGCGTGGTGACGGCGGAGCTTACCGGGCCGGGATATTTGCACGACCGTTTCAGCACTGGGCACATTTTTATTCAGGGAAATCCGCTGATCAAAAACGATGAGCTGAAACTGCTCTCGCGCTACGGGCTGAAATATATTTATCCGGAAATTCCTTTCATGGTCGTTTTCGACGACGGCTCGACGATCGGACTGTATCGCGATCGCAACAAAACCTACCAGGAAATCGCGAAGTTCTCTAAGAAGGACGCGGACGCATTTCTGAAATTCGCCGAGAAGGCGATGCTGTATCTGCCGATGCTCGCGGCTTCACTCTACACGCCGCCGATTCCGCTTGGCGCCAGTTTCGCGATGATGGATCAGAGCGCGGAGGGGCGCGAGCTTTTCGCGCTGATGCAGAAAAGTCCGTATGACATCATCATGGACAATTTCGAGAACGAAAAAGTGCGTTTATTTTTCACGCGGATGGTTTCGGAAAACCTTACCGGTCCGGAAGAGAAAGGGACGGGCATCGGGATTTTCGTTTTCCTGGGATTCATGGAGACGTACGGAATCGGAGTGGCGGTGGGCGGCAGCGGCGCGCTGACGGCGTCGCTGATTCGTTGCATTGAAGACCATGGCGGAAAAGTTTTGGCGAATACGCCGGTGGAAAAAGTGCTGGTGAAAAGCGGACGCGCCGTGGGAGTTCGAACAGCATCGGGCGAAGAATACAGTGCGAAGGACGGGGTGATCGGTTCCATTCATCCACATTTTCTGGGGCGATACGTCCCGGGACTTGACGGCAGAATCACGCGCGACGCCGAGCAGGTGGAGCTTTCCGCGAATTCGTGCTTCACGGTTCACGGCGCATTGAACGAACCACTGCGCTTCAAGGCCGGGGCGCATGTGAGCAAGTCCTACTTTACGGATCTGGTTCCTGCGAGCATGACCGTCCTACGGCAATATTTCGACGCGCTCCGATACGGACGCATTCCGGACACGGCATTACTGGGCATTGCGTGTCCTTCGAATTTTGACGCCACGCGTTGTCCTCCCGGAAAAGCCACGTTCCACATATGGGACTACGTGCCCTACTCGCATCCCGACGGCGGGCCTCAGCACTGGGACAAAGCAAAGGATGCTTTCGCGCGGACGATGATTGAGCGGACAGGGGAGTATGTGGAAAATCTGACGGAGCAAAACATCATCGCGTACGTTTGCGACAGTCCCTTGGATCTCGAACGTTGTTCCGAAAGCTTTCAGCGGGGTGATCTACATGGAGCGGCCCCGTACATCTATCAATCGGGTTCGCACCGGCCCACACCTGATCTCGGACAAAACACGGTGCCGGGCGTGGATCGGCTTTATCTCGTGGGTCCTTTTCAGCATCCCGGCGGCGGGGTATTCGGGGCGGGGCGCGCGACGGCGATGAAAATGTGCGAGGACCTGAAAATCACGTTCGACAAGATCGGACAAGCGCGATGATGAAAATCCTCGGGCCAGACAATGGCGAGCTGCTGCAAATCGCGTCGCTTGAAACCGAGGGCGGCAAGCTGGTAATGAAAGGAAAAGTATTCGGCTCGATGCCGATGACGGCGAAGCTCACGCCGCAAGAGGCGCGCAACGGTTTGAAGCTGCTGAATTTCAGGCTGGCGCTTTTTCTTCTGACTTTTTTATTTCGCAAGTAGCTGTCACGTGGCGCGTGCCATGCAAGAAACAGATTCAAGTGCCGGTCTACCGACGATAAGAACTCTGCTGGCCTGCGGGCTGGTTGCCGGCCCTCTATTCCTTGTCGTCTTTGTCATCCAAATATTAATTCGTCCAGAATTTCATTTTGCTCATAGCGAGCCGAGCCTACTGAGCATTGGACGTCTGGGATGGATTCAGATCGCTAATTTCATAATCGGCGGTCTGCTCGTCATCTCGGGCAGCTATGGGCATGCGAGGAGCACTGCGCTCCCGCAAAGGCCGGTTTTGGGGACCCTTGCTACTTGGAATCTTTGGACTCGGTCAGGTAGGTGTCGGAATCTTTGTCGTTGACCAGGTGCGCTCCCCGACTAGTATCACCTTCCACGGCACAATGCACGTCGTCTGCGGTGGCGTAGGGTTCGTGGCTCTCATGGCTGCGTGCTTTGTGTTTGTGCGCACGTTTGTTTCCCTGAGACAGTGGCTGTGGGCTATTTCTTGCGCTGTTACTGGCCTGCTGTTTCTGGGTGCATTCGTCAGCGCTGCCCAGCAGAATCAAGGAGCAACATTCAATTCTTTCTGAATTTGGTTTTCGTTCCCGAATGGGTGTGGGTGTCGTTGATGTCGAAGCAATTGGCGCAGGTTCCACTCTCAGAACCTGCGCGTGCAGATTCAATGCACAAGATGCCACCCTGAAGGGATGGCGCTACATGAACCTGGCGGGCCGTTGAGGAGTTCACTTTCGCGTCGGCGTAAGTCTTAATTCCGGCGCAGGCCCATCCATTTAAACCCTCCACATAGTGACCTGATCAGCGCGCTTACCGGATAAGTTGAGTACTGCCCAGGAAGATGTCCGATTACCCGACTTATCGGAACTTGGCCCGACTGCGCGGGGACTGATCGTTGACCGGCGATTTGTTCTGGCGTAGTTTCTGAAAGCACGACCCTCATCCCCACACAACCAGGAGGCAGCTATGAGCACTAAACCAGTACGTAGTCCCGACGCGACCAGAGACCCGGGCGTAGCGAGAGTTGACATGAAGTTCGAGATCGTCATCATCCCCGTCTCGGATGTCGACCGCGCGAAGGAATTCTACACGAGGCTCGGATGGCGGCTCGACGGCGACTTCACCAACGGTGACGACTGGCGCGGGATCCAGTTTACGCCGCCTGGCTCCGGGTGTTCGGTCATCTTCGGCAAGAGCGTCACCCCGGCGGCACCCGGCTCCGCACAGGGCCTATACCTGATCGTCTCCGACATCGAAGCCGCCCGCAAAGAGCTGCTAGATCGCGGCGTCGAGGTAAGCGAAGTGTTCCACGGTGGCAACAACGTCTACGCAGGCCCGGACGAGCCCTACCTGTTTGGGAGAATCCGGGTCAGCGGTCCGGATCCGGAGCATCGCAGTTACCGCTCGTTCGCCTCATTCCGTGATCCGGACGGCAATGGCTGGCTGCTCCAGGAGCTGACGACGCGGCTGCCCGGCCGCATAGACTCCGTCACGACGACTTTTGCCTCGGTAAACGATCTGGCGAACGCGATGCGGCGTGCGTCGAAGGCACATGGCGAGCACGAAGCCCGCACCGGTGGCCAACGCGACGAGAATTGGCCGGATTGGTACGCCGCCTACATTGTGGCGGAGCAAGCTGGCGGAGAGCTGCCTCAATGAACGATTAGAACGGGATCGTCATCGGCGCCCCGCTCGGCGAACCTGCGTCGTAAAAGCGGCAAAGTCCTGATTGATGTCTTAACGACGCCGGCCTCGCGACGGCCCGAGTAGACTGTTCGGTGTTCACCCTACAGAGCTCGGACCGAAGGAGGCCGAGGTGAAAATTATAGGATGTGATTTGCACGCTCGCCAACAAACAACAGCGATGCTGGACACCACCACCGGCGAGGTAGTGAAGGCAACTCTGAAGCACGAAGGCAACGTCGTGCGGGAGTTTTATTCCAATCTTCCAGGGCCGGTGCGTGTGGGGATCGAAGCGACGGGATCCATGCAGCGGAGTATCTGAGGTGTAGAACCCGCCGATGCCAAGGCTGCCATACAAGGCCGAGGCGAACCGCAAGTATTCGCATATGGTGTTCCCCCGTCACCGCCACGGCGGCCTGGATCGTTCAGGGTAGCAACGACACTGTGGCTGGATGAAGCTCCCACACCGTCTGAACCTCCGCCGATCCGCGCGAGAGCCCGATGGCGCTGTGATCGAAATCCTCGAACGCCAGGCCCATCACGTCCGCCGGCAAAGCTTGCGGCAGTTCCCCTCCGTGCTCCACGTCCAGTTGGAATCCATGTTGCGCCAGCTGCGCTTGAATCGTATGCCGCGCGCTGCAGAACTCCGAGTCAACCGGCGTTTCCACGATCACTCGGCGAGCGGTCTTGTCCGCGGTTTGGGAAATCTCAAACACCACGTCGCAGTCATCGCTGTTCAGGCTCACTTCCTGCAAAAAAGCAGTCGTGATATGGAACACTTGGAGTTCCACACCGGTTCGAGGCGGATCGAGGGAACCCGGGTCCGTTTGCGGCCAGGTGTACATCGTATCAATCGTTATCTCGACGGGAGTCATCACAGGGATAGGAACATGCTTCTCGGCATGGCGGTATTCCAGCCCCAGCTCGAGTGGCGTGCATTTGCAGATGTCCTGGGGCTGCACCTCGCTCGTAGCATTGTTGAGGCCACCGCAAGACACCACGAGCCAGGCCACCGCAAATAGAACGAAGACGCCCGCGACCGCAGCAAGCTTCACCGCGCACTTCTTGCCTTCGCTCTTCGGGTGCTCGCCCAATGTATTTCGGCCCACGGCCAACTCCTTCCTGCAGTCAAGGATTCCGTGAAAAGGCGATTCTGTGCCGACGCGCATTGTGGAT
>DATNDF010000083.1 GCA_035607015.1 Candidatus Angelobacter sp.
TGCGTGAACCGCAACTCGACGCCTTTGCACACCTTCATCCGGTCAAATTGAGCAAGGAGACTTTTGAAACTCCCCTGCCGCCATTGCCGGCGGGCAAGTACCACGCTTACGCCGACGTCACCTACGAAAGCGGATATGCTGATACGCTCACGGCTGAAATGGAATTGTCGGAGCCGAACGCCGTCGTTGACGGCGCGGCGCTCGCGCCGGACCCTGACGACTCCTGGCAAATCGGGCCTGCGTTTAACACGGCTGCAGCCGGGGCCGGGCAGGCACAGATGGTCACCCTGGCGAACGGTTGCACAATGACGTGGTTGCGGAGAACCGGCACCGGGAAGAACAGAGATGCCGAACTGCGGTTCATCGTGCGCGCCGCCGCCGGAGGCCCGGCAAAGCTCGAACCGTACATGGGAATGCTGGCACACGCCGCCGTCCAGAGACTGGACGGCGCCGTCTTCGCCCACATTCATCCCGCTGGAACCATCTCGATGGCTTCGCAACAGCTTTTCGCTCTTCGCGCAGCCGGCAAAGTGCCCGTCAACATCAACAGACTGGCGGACGAACCCGTTTGCAAGCTGCCCAGCGTCGAAGAGAGCCAGACGAGCTGGCTGAAACAACGCTCGGGTGCCGGGGAAAACGAGATTACTCTTCCCTACGAATTCCCTCGGCCCGGTTTCTATCGGATCTGGGTCCAGGTGAAAATCGCCGGTCGGGTGCTCACCGGCGCATTCGACACCAAAGTCGAAGGCGCCACCTGAAACGCCGGGATTGAAGAAGCGCTGCTTCCCGCGTATTCTGACGGCGGTTGTTTGCCGGGCGGCAAAATGCGATTTGAATGGGCTCAGACCGATTACAACATCAGCGATACGAGCTGAAATATCACGTCAACGAGGACAAGGCGTTGCGCATTCGCGACTTCGTACGGAGCTACCTGGAGATTGACGAATACAGCGCGCTCCAACCGGACCTCTCTTATCCGACACTGAGCCTTTACCTGGACTCGGTCGGCCTTGACACTTACTGGCAGGCCGTGAACGGGAACCGGAATCGTTTCAAACTCCGCCTGCGCTATTACGACGACCGGCCCGACACGCCGGTCTTCTTCGAAATCAAACGGCGGGACGACAACGTCATCTTGAAAGACCGCGGAGGAGTCCGCAAAAGCGCCGTGCGCTGGCTGCTCGCCGGCCACATGCCCGAACGCAAGCACATGCTGAATCCGAACGACACCGATGCGTTCGTCGCCGTCCAGCGCTTCTGCCAGTTGATGCTTCAACTCAACGCCAAACCCAGGATGCACATCGCCTATTTGCGCGAGGCATATGAAAATCCGAGTGACAACAACGTTCGCCTCACGATGGACCGCCAGGTGGAAAGCCAGCCGCACCCCGCGCCGCGCCTCATTGCCAAAAGCCCGCGACCGCACATCGTCTTCGGTCGGACCGTGATTCTGGAACTGAAATTCACGGCCCGCTATCCGGTCTGGTTTCGTGACCTCGTGGAAACGTTCAACTGCATGCAAATGGGCGCGGCCAAATTCGCGGAAGGGATCATCTTCAAAGGCGAAGACTGGGTGCATCGCGGCTGCTCGCCGGAAAAGGTCCTGGAGGAGTTTCTGACGGCCGAAAAATATCCGGCGTTGTTCGAAGCGCCGAAACCCGCGGACGCCTGACGCACCAGCGTATTCAGCAACTCGTCGGCACTTCCTGGAGCACCTCGACGCAATGGGGAATCGCTCCGACGACAAAACCGAGGCATTCCACGGCACCGCTCGGCTTGCCCGGGAGGCATAGCACCAGCGTTTTATCCACGACAGCCGCCAGGTTGCGGGAGAGAATCGCGTTTTTTGTGATTTTCAGCGACTCCATCCGCATCACTTCTCCGAAACCGGGTAGCTCGCGCACGGCGATTTCGCGCACTGCCTCCGGCGTCACGTCGCGCAACGCGACTCCTGTGCCGCCAGTGGTCAGGACGAGCTGGCAGCCCTTGGAGATATGTTCGCGGACGGCGCGTTGAATGTCGCGCTTTTCGTCCGGCACGAGCGCTTCGGCCACAAGCTTCCAGCCGTGGCCTTCGGCAGCCGTTCTTAGCGCGGGTCCGCCCAGGTCGTCGTAAAGGCCCTTCGAGGCGCGGTCCGAAATCGTGACGATACCAACGTGAATTTGCATCCTCTTCCTTTTATCGAAAAATAGCGGTTATGCTCAACGAAAGCCTCGAATTCAGTTCAGCAACCTGCGTCGATGTTTCAAACAGAATTCGACGAAAAACCCTTCTCCCACAAAACGACGCACTGGCCGTGGCAGGCAGTCGTACATGACGCCGAACATTTGACGCAAAAACATCTCGTCCCGCAACGCGGCCTTTGCGGAGCGAAGCGACTGCTCAAGGTTGTTCATCGCACACTCCCGCAGGCGCGGCAGATAATCCTCCAGCATTCGGTCACTCGCAGCCACGACGGCAACTTTATTGCGACGCGCCAGCGCTGAAACCCTTTTGGTCGCGCTCGACGCCTTTTCCTTCACGGCGGCGCCGGCGTTGGCGACGGACCTCCTGGTGCGAACGAGCCATGATGGCGGCTCGCTACGCGCGACCGCCGTCAATTCGCCGACCGGTCGGCGTGCCGGATTTGCATCCGTCCAAAACTCGTCGGTTGGCCTGAGGAAACCAGCAGCGAGCAGTTCGCGGGCATCACCGGCGGGCAATGTGCCCAGGATCAATCCGTTTCGCGCGATATGGAGATTTGGCCGACTCATCTGTCCCGCCACCGTCGTTTACGCGGCGCTCTTCGTTTTCGAAACGAGCTTCAACCCGCCGACGATCATTTTTTTATCCACCGCCTTGCACATGTCGTAGATCGTCAGCGCCGCCACGCTGACGGCGGTAAGCACCTCCATCTCGACACCCGTTTGAGCCGCGATTTTCGCCGAAGCCGTGACGACGATGCGGTCGCGGCTTTTCGGGATTTCAAAATTCACCTCGCAATGCGTGATGGGCAATGGATGACAAAGCGGAATCAGTTCGCCGCATTTCTTCGCCGCTTGAATACCGGCCACACGCGCGGTCGCCAGCACGTTGCCCTTCGCGATGGCCTGTGATTCGATGAGGATCAGCGTTTCTTTTTGCAGCCGGATTTCGCCTCGCGCCACCGCTTCGCGCAATTGCACCGGCTTTGCCGACACATCCACCATGCGCGCTTCTCCGGTGGCGCTGATGTGAGTTAGTCCCTTCATGGTTTTCCGCCGTCGAGAACGGTCAGATGGATTTCTTCCATTCTTCAATCGCCGCGCGCATCTGATCAGCGGCATTCAGGCGCGGCTTCACGAACTTGGGCGTGAACCACGGAAATGTTCCCAGCAAATCGGTGGTCACCAGAATCTGACCGTCGCAGTCGGGTCCCGAACCGATGCCGATGGTTGGAACCTGAATTTTTTGCGTCAATTCCTTCGCGACGGGCGGGGCGACAAGTTCCAACACGATGGCAAACGCGCCCGCGTCAGCCAGCGCCTGCACATCCGCCCGCAACGCTTCACGCTCGGACTCTACCTTCCCCTTTACGTGGTAACCGCCCTCTTCGCGCACACTTTGCGGCAACATGCCGAGATGACCAAAAAAAGGAATCCCTTCCGCGAGAATGGCGCGAACCTGCGGCATTATCGCGCGTCCACCCTCGGCCTTGACCGCTTCGGCGCCGGCCCCGACCAGGCGCTGCGCGTTGGCGACGGCGTTCTCGACCGTTTCGTAACTCCGGTAAGGCAGGTCCGCCGCCAGCAACGCGTTCGGTTTCGCCCGCGCCGCCGCGCGAACATGATGCTCCATCTCCGCCATGGTGACGGATGTCGTGTCGGGGTAACCAAGCACGACCATCCCCAGCGAATCGCCGACGAGCATCAGCGGAATGCCGATTTCATCGAGTAATTTCGCCATCGGATAATCGTATGCCGTCAGCGCCGGAATCTTCCGTCCCTTCATTCGGCGGATCATGTCGGCGGTGACTTTCGTCGCGTTCACATCGGAACCTTCGCGTTGGAACGAGCCTGCGACAAGTGGAAAATGGCCGCGGTCCCGATCCGCAGGGAATTTTGGTTGCGCGGTTGAAGCCTCAAACTAAGCTGAAGGTGTCATCCGGTTTTCCCTATGCAAACCCGAATTGAACAAACCTCGAAACCAAACCGGCGGGAATTTCTGCGCAGCGCCGGACTAGGAATCGGCGCGCTCGGACTCGTGGCGCAGACCGCCGTGGCAGCCGAGAAACCCTCACCCTCGTTCGCCCGGACGTCAAAGATTCGCCTTGGTCTCGTCACCTACAACCTCGCAAAAGACTGGGACGTTCCGACCATCATCAAGAATTGCGAAGCGGCAAAGTTCGAGGGAGTCGAATTGCGCACGACACACGCGCACGGCGTCGAAGTCACGTTGAGCAAGACGGAGCGCGAGGCTGTGAAGAAACAATTCCGCGATTCGAACGTGGCGTTGATGGGCTTGGGCAGCACGTTCGATTATCACACACCGGATCAGGCCAAACTCAGGAAGGACATCGAGGCGACGAAGGAATATATCGTTCTCGCGCATGACGTCGGCGCTCCGGGTGTGAAAGTCCGACCCAACGGACTGCCCAAGGAAGTGCCCAAAGAAAAGACCCTCGAACAAATCGGCAGAGCCCTGCGTGAATTGGGCGAGTTTGGCGACGGTTACGGCGTGCAGATCCGGCTGGAAGTCCACGGCCCGGAGACTTCGCTTTTGCCCAACATGAAAGCCATTATGGACGCGGCCGATCATCGCAATGTTGGCGTTTGCTGGAACTCGAACCAGACCGACCTCGCAGGCGAAGGCTTTGACCACAATTTCAATCTGGTGAAGGACAAAATCTTCACCGTCCACATGCGCGACCTTTACCTGGACGAGTATCCGTTCCGGAAACTGCTCACACGCCTGAATGGAATTGGCTTCACCGGCTTTTGCCTGGCGGAAATTCCCGAAAGCAACGATCCGGTGCGGGTGATGAAATATTTTCGCGGATTGTTTCTGGCATATCAGGATCTTTTGTGAAATGGACTTGGGATTGCGTTCCACTCAACCCTCATCAATCTGCTTCCGTTTGGTGATGACCGTATAATTCGACGCGGTTTCGCGCTCCCTTTTGCCGCGCAATCTTTCGTTCAATCGCAGTTCGCGCTTCACCCGCTGGCCTGCCCTCCACTTTTCTTTGGTTGGTCCGAGGTCGTCCACCATGCCAGGAACAAGCAAGACGCGATTTACGAGAACGATCCGGGGTTGCGCGAATCCGGCTGATACGGTTCAATACGCGTTGACCGGACCAGCGCAATGAATCGCCACATCCTGCTGATACTTCCGCTCTTTCTCACCCTGAGTGCAGGCAGCGGTGCCGCGGCCACAACTCCGACGCGTCAGTTCAACGTCCTCTTCATCGCCGTGGACGACTTGAACAATCATCTCGGTTGTTACGGCAACCGGATCGTCAAATCCCCGAACGTGGACCGGCTGGCGCGCCGCGGCATGCGATTCGACCGCGCCTACTGCCAGTATCCGCTGTGCAGCCCAAGCCGCGTTTCGTTGTTGACCGGATTGCGCCCGGACACGACCCGGATTTTCGATCTCCAAACCGATTTTCGCAAAACCACGCTGCCGGCGGTGGTCACCATGCCGCAGTTGTTCCGGCAGAACGGCTGGTTCGCCGCGCGCGTCGGCAAGATTTTTCATTACGGCGTGCCCAACGACATTGGCACCAGCGGCCTTGATGACCCGCTTTCATGGGACCAGGTGATCAATCCGCGTGGACGCGACAAGGACGAGGAGGCCCGGGTCACCAATCTCAACCCGAAAAACCGCGGTCTGGGCGCGTCGCTGGCCTGGTACGAATCGCCCGGGCGCGATGACGAATTCACCGACGCCAAGGTCGCGGCGGAGACGATCCGACTGCTGGAAGAGCACAAAGGCAGACCGTTTTTCATCGGTTGCGGCTTTTACCGCCCGCACGTGCCGTGGATCGTGCCCAAAAAGTATTTTGAAATGTATCCGTTGGAGAAAATCACGCTGCCCAAAGGCCCGTCGAACGATCGCGAGGACATCCCACCCGCGGCGCTGTGGGTCAGCCGGGCCAATTACGGACTGAGCGACGAGAATTGCCGACGGGCGATCCGCGCTTATTACGCGTCGGTCAGTTACATGGACGCGCAACTGGGCAGGGTCCTGGACGCCCTCGACCGGCTGAAATTGTGGGACAGCACGATTGTCATCCTCTGGGGCGACCACGGGTGGCATCTGGGTGAACACGGCCTGTGGCAGAAGATGAGTTTGTTCGAGGAGTCGGCGCGGGTGCCGCTGATCGTCGCCGCGCCCGGGGCGAAGGCAAAACGGAAGGTGAGCGAACGCGTCGTTGAATCGCTCGACGTTTATCCGACGGTTGCCGACCTGTGCGGCTTGACGGCACCGCAGAATCTGGCGGGCGCAAGCCTGCGTCCGTTACTCGACAACCCAAACGTTCGCAGGGACCGGCCGGCCTACACAC
>DATNDF010000084.1 GCA_035607015.1 Candidatus Angelobacter sp.
GGCGGAACAGGACGGCAATGGCGATCGTCTGCGCGAGCATGCCGGCCAGCAACCACGCGCCGAACTGCCCGAAGCCGAATCGCCAGACGAGCGGCACCACGACGACAAACAAGTAACAGAACAGTGCATTGGATAGAATGCGCACCGGCCCCGACCGCGAACGGCAGTCGTTCAAAAGTTTGGAAACGTCTTCGTTGCTCAGGCTATCCCGGATGAATTGTTTGATTGCTCCGGCTCGTTCTGCCCCGGGCAATTTACGGAGACGCCGCAGCCATTGCGCAAGGTGTCGTGCTGAAAAAGTGGAAATCGCGTGAAGAAAGACTTCCCCGTTTACGAGGAGTTTGCGTCCATCGACGGCGATCTCGCGAATATCATCGAGGCGGATGTATGCGCCTGTCTGGAACGGCCGGCCGGCGGCGTTGAGGCAGGCGGCTGAATAGGCAAATACTCCTTCCGGCGACACGGAAAGCGGAAACAACTGGCAGATGAAAACGGCGCCGAGAGGCGGCAGCGGGTTCGCGAGCACCAGGCCGCCACGTTGATTGCTGAACAGGCTGCCCGGATGCAAAACGCGAAAGTCGCGTCCCCACCAGGTTTGGAAGGCGAGTGCGCCCCGGCGCACCCAGACCAGGCATTCGCTCAAATAAATGAGCGCGAGGATCAGCAGCAGGCTTTCCAGTTCACCCATGCCGCGTGATGTCCGGCCTTATTGCGGTGTCCCCTGCGTTTTCCGCCCGCCGGTGATCAATCGTTTGAACCAGGCGATGACCGCGGCGACGCCCAGGACGACCAGTTTCCAGGCTTTTTTGAAGAACAAAAGCAGAGTGGTGAACAGTCCTGTTTTGATGGCGACCGCCGCCGCGCCGCCGGTAATCAGCGCCGCCAGGCCGTACTTTGCGAGCTTGTCTCCCGAGCGATACTCCGCGTAACGCTCGCCCGATTTGTAGGAATAATCCTTGAGCACCGCTTGATAAGCCGGCATGGCCGCGCTCATCTTTTCAGGGTCGATGACGAGATTGACCTCCATCACGCCCTTGCGGCCGAGCAGGCGCGTGTTGTAATTGATGACCTGCTTGCCCTCGCTCTCGGCGCGAATCGCCCACTCCAGATTGTGTGTCTGCTCGTTGTAACGGGGCGGAATTTCCCATCCCGTAATGTGCAGCGGCGAGGCGCCCATTTTCTCGCGCTCCCTGTTCGCCTGCTCGGTTCCAGCGGTGATCGACTTCAGAATCTTGTCGGCGTTGAGCTTGTCCTTGTCGTCATCTTTGACGTAACCGACATCCGCGAACTCGAACACAACGAACCACACCAGCGACGTTGGCGCCAGGAAACCAAGCTCACTACCGGACGTCGGATTCCCCATGGCCTCGAGCAGTTGTCGGGTACCTTTCGCGCCCGTAAACACGAACCCTTCCGGCACCTGCACTTCCGCGAGGCTCTTCAGGTCGGCCTTGGCGGGGCCCTTGATCCAGGTCAAACGCTTCAGCAGCGAACCGGACGAATCATCCGAAGGATCATCGGCGGCGTGGATTCGCGAAATCGCGGCGCACAAACTGAACACGAGCAGGGCAAGCAGTTTGAGTCTGGGCATGTTGTCTTTCCAAGGTGTGTGAATTCAACCCGAACCCCGCCACCTTGTTGGTTGTTTAGGCCTGACCGTTGTTCGGGGCATGAAGCACCAAAAACACCCGCCGGTCAAGTCGTTAAACTCTGGCGGCACCAGCGTTTCCGATGGTTCCACGGGTTCACTCTTTTGCCTTGAGGCCCCGCAGGTGTTCGTCAAACCAGTCGGCGAAAATCTTCATGTCCTCGGGCATTTCCTTCCATCCGTGATCCTTGCCCGACCGCACGATGAGTTTGAAGGGCGCGTGGACCTCCTCGCACCGTTTCTTGAAAATCTCCGCCTGGTAAATCGGCACGAGCTTGTCCGCGTCACCATGCATGACCAGAGTCGGAGGCATGTGGGAGGTCACGAAGTTGATGGGCGAGATTTCCCTGCCCAGCGCTTCTCGTCCCTCGTCGGTTTCCGAGCGCGGGCCGAACGCCGCCTTGAATTGGGTCCCGACGGGCCCGATGCCTACTTCACAATCGCCGGGTTTCGACCAGTTGAGAAAGTCGGTGGGCGGAAAGAAACATGCGACCGCCTGCACGGCGCTGCTCTCGCGATCCACGGGGTCTTTCGCATTGGGATCGCCGGGGCCGCCCTGCGTGCCCATGGTGAGCGACAGATGTCCTCCGGCGCTGCCGCCGGCGATGCCGAATCTGTCGGGATTCACACCGTACGTTGCCGCATTGTGCCGCACGAAACGCACCGCGCGATGGATGTCCTGCTCGATTTCCGGGATGGTGAACTTCGGCTGCGATCCATGCACGACGGCAAACACAGTGTATCCGCGATCAAGCAAAGCGCGGTAGAATCCGGCGCTGATACCGTCGTGGCTCGAAAAAAAGCCGCCGCTGACCATGAACAGGACGGCGGCGCCGTTCGGTTTCTCGGGTTGAAACACGTCCAGCGTCAGCGCCGTGCCAAACTTGCGGCCGTAAATTACATCTTCGATGCGTTTGAAATTATCCGCGGCGTGCGCGCCGATTGACGCGCTCGCCGTCAGCAGGGCGAACAGTCCGATTGATCGAAGTCTTCTCATGGGTTTGTGGGTCCGCTGCCCATTCTACCGCTGCGGTCCCTTCTTCGACAAGCCCGCGTTCGACGACCCCAAAAATTTCTGGCTTATGAACGGCGCCTTGTGGTACGGGTCAAAATGGACGAACTGATGACGAACCGTTTTTTTATTTGGCACCGGGCGCAGAAGGCGGCGGCCCTGATGATCGTAACGCTGGCGGCGTTTGCGCTTTCCGGAGCTGCCGGCGAAAAGCCGTATATCGTCAAGCGCAGCGACACACTGACCGATCTCGCCCACAAGAACGGCCTGACGGTCGGTGAGCTGGCGGGCCGCAACGGCCTCGCGAGGAACGACAAACTTCGCGTGGGCCAGAGGCTCGTGATACCCGACCCGGACGCGGCACCGGGCGATTCCGCTTCAAGTTCGTTTCTGCCGAAGGAACTGCCCAAAATCCGCGTGGAGCCGGGCAAATGGAAATACATTGTCATCCACCACAGCGCCTCGCCCAACGCGAGCGTCAAAGGCATGGACTACTATCACCGGGTCGAACGACATATGGAGAACGGACTCGCCTATCACTTCGTCATCGGCAACGGACGTTCAATGAAGGACGGGGAGATCGCTATCGGCCATCGCTGGAAGGCGCAGCTCGACGGGGGCCATCTGGCGAGCGCGGCTTTGAACAAAAAAGCGATCGGGATCTGCCTGGTGGGTAATTATGACGAGGAGCGCCCTTCAAAAAAACAGCTGGAGAGCCTTCGCGCGCTGGTGGAGTTCCTGCTCGCCCGTTGTCACCTCGGCCCCGACGCGGTAAAGACGCATCAGCAAATCAATCCCATTTACACGCGCTGTCCGGGCAAAAACTTTCCGGCAAAAAGCTTTCTCAAGGAATTGAGGGAGGAGAGCGGATGACAACCGATGGATCCCGGATTTCCATTTTGCTTGGCAAAGACGGACGAGCAGGGTCAAATCCCCGCACCGCAAGAATTATATGAAGCACGCCATCAAAATCACCGGCCCACGTTTGACATCCATCCTGTTCTCCATCATCGCGGCAACCCTGGGAAGCGGGGCGGTCTGGGGCGGCGGGCGCGTTGACCCGGCCGCGCTTGGCCCGGTCGGGTTTTTGATTCGGACGAACTATCACGGCTGGACCAATTCGATTCTCGTCAGCAACGGCCGCGTCGAGGCCGTGATTGTGCCGGCCGTTGGTCGCGTCATGCAGTTCCGTTTTGCCGGAACAGAAGACGGGCCGTTCTGGGAAAATCACGCGCTGGACGGCAAAGCGCCGGATCCCCAATCGAAAGAATGGAGCAATTTCGGCGGCGACAAGGCCTGGCCCGCTCCGCAAGCGGATTGGTCGAGAATCACGCCGCGCGCCTGGCCTCCGCCGGTCGCGTTCGACTCGATGCCGGCCGAGGCGCGTGTGGACGGATTTGTGGTGACCCTGGTTTCATCGGTTGACCCGAATTATGGAATCCGCACGAGGCGTGAGATCAGGCTCGATCTTGACCGCCCGGTCATGACCATCACGACGACCTTCGAGAAAGTAAGCGGCCCGCCCCTGAAGACCGCAGTGTGGGTCATCACCCAGGTAAAGGATCCCGCCGCGGCCTACGCAAGTCTTCCGGACTTCGAGCGCTTTCGAGAAGGCTACAGCCCGCAATCCGACGCGTCCCCAGCGAATTTAAAAATCGATAAGGGTTTGCTCTCGCTCACGCGGGACCCCAAGGCGTCGCACAAAATTGGCACGGACGCCAGCGAACTGATCTGGGTAGGCAGGACCGCCGTGTTGAGTATTGACGCCGCTCACCGCGTCCTCGGCGATTATCCGGACGACGGCAGCAGCGCTGAGATTTACACCAATCCGGACCCGGCGCCGTACGTCGAACTCGAAATGCTGGGAGCGTTGAAGAAAATGGTTGTCGGGCGGAAGATCACTCTCTCGTCCACTTACACCCTGATCCACCGGATTGAGGCCGATCCCGACCTCGAAGTTCGCAGGTTGCTGGCACATTAGGCCGCTGCCTTTCCGGCGTCGCGGCAGGTCTGGGTTTGTGACAGTTCCGGTCGAACGTCCTTCGCGACATGGTGTCCCCGGGAAAGTAAGCCTGTCAGTTGCCTTCATAATCGCGCCGAATTTGCTTTTCACCCTGTACTGTTAAAGATTTGGCACGGCATGGACAACCCACACGTCGTGGTCCTCGGGGCGGGTTTCGGAGGATTGAGCTTTTGCCAGTCGTTCAAGCATCCGCGGGCGCGCGTAACGCTTGTTGACCGCCAGAACCATCATTTGTTCCAACCGCTGCTTTATCAGGTTGCGACGGCCGGGCTGTCGGCACCGGAAATCGCGCAGCCAATCCGTTCGATCCTTTCTGACCGGCCCGATGTCACGGTGCTGCTTGACCACGCGGAGGATTTCGACCTCGCCCGGAAAAGAGTCATGCTCGGAGAAAACACGCTGCCCTACGACTATCTCGTGCTCGCGCTCGGTGGAACCACGAGCTATTTCGGCCATCCCGGATGGGAGCCGTTCGCGCCCGGCTTGAAATCGCTCGACGACGCGCTGCGCATCCGCCGACACATCCTGCTGGCGTTTGAGAAAGCAGAAAACGAGACCGGCGCGGACGAACACAATCGGTTGATGACCATCGTTGTCGTGGGCGGTGGCCCGACGGGCGTGGAACTGGCAGGCGCTTTCGCCGAGCTGGCCCGGCGGGTGTTAAAAAGTGATTTTCGACGCATCGATCCAACGCAGGCGCGAATCATCCTGGTTGAGGCCGCACCGCGTGTTCTGGCGCATCTGCCGCCGGATCTTTCCGCCAGCGCGCAGCGCCAGCTTGAAAAACTCGGCGTCGAGGTGCGCACTGGCGTCCAAGTTAAAAACATCACAAAAGGGCGCGTTGAACTCGATGGCGGGCGGGTCATCGATGCCGAAAATGTCATTTGGGCCGCGGGCGTGTCGGCCACCCCGGTTGCACGAAAGCTCGGCGTCGAACTGGACCGTGTTGGCCGCGTCAAGGTGCTCCCTGATCTCAGCCTGCCCGGCCGCCCGGAAGTTTTTGCCATCGGCGACATGGCGCTGGTTTTGGACGAACAAGGCAAGCCTGTCCCGGGTGTTTCACCTGCTGCCATGCAGATGGCGCGGCACGTGGCGCGCATCATTCAACATGAGCTGCAAGCCGGCGCGGGACAGACCGGACGAGCCCGATTCAAGTACTGGGACAAGGGTACCATGGCAACCATTGGCCGCTCTGCGGCCGTAGCCAGGATCGGCCGGTTCGAATTCAGCGGTTTCCCCGCCTGGATGGCCTGGTTATTCATCCATTTGATTTTCCTCGTCGGCTTTCGCAACAAACTCGCCGTGCTGTTGCAGTGGGCCTATTCCTACCTCACGTACAAGCGGGGCGCCCGGATTGTAACCGGGCTTTCCGAAGAACGGAAGCAAGTGACAGACTGAACGTACTGGCACCCGCGAGACGGGGAAGATTGAACCCATCGATTCGCACGAAGCGTCCGCGCAGCTTGGTGCCGCGATCCCACCGGCGTACCAGATCAAAAAGAAAGGAAGATGGCGATTGATGCGTTGCCGCATTGCCCGCCATCCTCCTCAGCCCAGTTCCCAACAACCTCCTCGGATATTCACCAAAAATAGCAAATCCGCTGCCAAGTGGGTCGGAGGAATGGTGAAATAGTGATGACGTTAAGGAAAATAATGCCCCCGTCTGCGACGGCATATATGCGGGCGCAGTCAACGCCTTGAACTCGGTTCGCCGACAAACCGGGATCCCTTCAACGGCCTGTCGAGACCCTCCCTTGTATTACTTCGCGCTCACTCGACCACCACGACCCGATAAAACCGTTGATTGCCTGTCGCCGGGGTGTCGTCCAGACAGATCGCTGTCGAACCGTTGACCAATACCCCGGCCAGAACGGGGTTCCAGTTCGTCCCGGCCAGGTCGTTCTTATATTCCAGCCGGTAGCTCCGGCCCGGCGAGGCGTCCCATGTGACCGTAACCCGGCTGGTCGATGGCTCCACACTCGCCCGTGCGTTCAAGCTCGAAGAGGCGTCGATAGGATTCGTGCCCGCCTTGTACTCCATCAGGTCGCTGAGTCCATCGCCATCGGAGTCAGCCAATCCGTCGTGCGACAGATCACCGAAGCAAGCTCTCTCCCAATTGTCATCCATGCCGTCAGCATCAGAGTCCACGAAGGCGGTGGGTGCGAGGCGGAAGTCGAAAACATCCTGCGTGTTGTTGAAATCGCCGGTGCCCAGGTCGGAGGCCACGCTGCGGAAAACAATCGTGCTCGCGTTGGCACTGATCACCGGTGCCGAGGAACGATCATTGCCGGGAGCGGCGCCGGTTTGGTTCAGGCTCACCAGCGTGTTGGTTCCAGCCAACCGGTCAAAAACAAAAATATCCGTTTGATCGTTGCTGTCGCCAGCCACCAGATCGCTGGCGGCGCTTCGATACGTCACAAAACGGCCATCGGCGCTGATGGAAGGCGAATCGGACGCGCCGTTGCCACTGCCCGTGCGTTCGTGATTGAAGCTGACCAGCGTTGTCGTGGCGGTCTGCAGATCATAGAGGAAAACATTGTTTGTGCCGGCGGTCGTATTGGGATCATCGGCCGGAGTGACGAAGACGACAAACCGGCCGTTGCCGCTTAGCTGGGCTTTGGGCCCGCCAGACACGGCGCTGTAACCAATAACGGTGTCGGCGCCTGTCGCCAGGCTGTGCGCGATGATTGAGTGGTCCAGGTTGCTTGAAGACTGGAAAACCAGGATTCCCCCGTCGGGACTCAACGTAAAACTCACCGGCGCACCCACCGATGAGCTGGTGTAAGTATTCGCGCCGATCTGCGAGTCCCAGACAGCGAATTTGAGGTTGAAGGCAGAGCCGCTGGCATAGGCCACGTAACGGCCATCAGAGCTCATTGATAGCAAGGAAAGGGCGTTGCCGTTGGTGCTTGCCGAAATCGTGCTTCCACTCTGCATGTCGCACCAGAAGATTTCCCCGCCGGAACTGAAATCGTTCGAGACAATATTTTTGGCCTGGCTGAAGAAAGCGACATACCGCCCATCGCTGCTGATCAGTGGCGACGACGACGCAGCGTTGCCGCTGGTATTGCCATCGGCACTGACGCTGACCAGTGAGCTCGTTTGCGTCTGCAAGTCGCGCACGAAGATGTCATTGTTGTTATTGGTCTTGCTCGCCACCAAATCACGCGCGTTGCTTACAAAGGCAACGAAGCGCCCATTCCCGCTCATGGCTGGATCGCCGGAGAAACCGTTTGCTGTGCCGGTGCCGCTGCTGTTCACACTGACGAGCACGTTTGTTCCCGTTTGCAAATCGCGGACGAAAATGTCCTGGTTTCCGTTCCCGTCGTTCGTCACAACGTTGTCCGCCAGGCTCGTGAAAGCGACGAATCGCCCGTCCGCGCTGAGGGAGTTGACGCCCACGGAACTCAAATTGTTGGCCGTAAGTGATTGGCCCGTTGGAGCAGATCTGGAAACGAGGTCTGTTGTGTCAGTAGTCGTGTCGCGAACAAAAACATCAAAGGCGTCGTTGTTGTCGTTCACCACATAATCACCGTCGAAACTATCGAACGCAATGTAACGTCCGTCCGCGCTCAGGGTGGGAATTGCGCCTCCGGTGTCACCGGAAGTGCCGCCGTTGATGTCCGCGCTGACCAGTTTGGTCGTTCCGTTTGCCATATCTCGAATGTAAACTTGATAAGTTCCCGCATCGGCGTTTGTGACGAGATCCGCGGCATCGCTTACGAATGTCACAAACCGTCCGTCAGCGCTGACCGCGGGTGTATCGGAGAACGTGTTGGAGCTGATCGTGCCGCTGAGGTTGGCACTGACCAATACGTTCGCGGCGGTCTGCGCGTCCCAGAGATAAACGAAACTGTAAACAGATGTTCCCGAGCCGTTCTGGCCGGTGTAGGCGATGTAGCGTCCATCGCCGGTCATATCCGGACCGGAAGGGTCGTCGATTCCAATCGTGTTGCCAACGGTGTTCGTGCTCACCAGATCGGTTGTGCCTGTCTGCAGGTTGTGCCGGAGGATGAGTTGCGCGGCGCCAATCGCTTTGAACGCGACGTAATTCCCGTCATCGCTGATGACCGGGTTGTAGGAATTGATCGGGTGGCTCTGGGGATTCACTCCGGCCATTATCGCGGCGACGTTCGTGCCGACCCAGACCGTGGTCCCGCCAATCAGATCGCGCGCATAGATTTCGCCCTGATTGTTTGTTGCGCCGGCGACGAGATTTGTCGCCTTGCTGACAAACACAATCCAGTGACCATCCGGCGTCATGGCTGGTGAATCGGAAGCGTCGTTCCCACTGGCGATGCCACCGTTGCTGACGCTCGCCAGCGTGGTAGTACCGGTCTGGAGGTCGCGGATGAACACGTCGTTCACATCGTTCGTGTCATTTGCCACCAGGTTGCTGGCGTCGCTGACAAATGCCACGTACCGGCCGTCCGCGCTGATGAGCGGACTGGTGGACGGACCGTTGCCGACGCCGGCGCCCGGGCTGCTCACGCTGACCAGCGTCGTGGTTCCGCTTTGCAGATCGCGGACAAACACATCGCTGACGCCGTTGGTGTCGTTGGAGACCAGATTGCTGGCATCGCTTTCAAAAGCGATGTACCTGCCGTCGGAGGAAGCGGCGGGTGAAACCGAGTGGCCATTACCGCCGCCAACGCCTGTCGAGTTCACGCTTACCAACGTGACGGTGTCGTTCGTCCGGTTGCGGACGAAGACGTCAACAAATGTTCCGCTGTCGTCGTTGGTCGCGAGATTGTTGGCATCGCTGAGGAACAAGACAAACCGACCGTCAGCGCTGATGAACGACGCGGACGAATCCCCGTTCCCACCCGCCGAGGCTGGACTGAAGGGGCTGGCCGCGGAAACGATCTCAACTGACGAACTGGCATTGATGCCGGTCACGGCGCCGAACATTAACCAGAGCCAGCCGACTGCAACGAACCGTGATTGCGAACTGTTCATGGATGCCTCCTTGTTGCTCCATCGATCTCTTGTGACCGGATTCTTTTACATGCGCGTTTTGTTGATTGCCGTTACTGGCACGGCAAAAACCATGCCACCCCCTTTTGCCGCGTCGGTCGATCCAACGTATTGGCCACGATCCGAGTTTTTTCGGATAATACATGGAAAGTCTGCCCACGCAAAGCCGATTGTGAGCACATTTAGGCGCGGAAAGAGTATTCCAACCCTCGTTCATCATGCGTGAAAATCACGCATTCCGCGTGATTTTCACGCGCAAGTGGATAATGGAGCGTCAGCGAGTGGCTGCAGAATCCCGAAGGCATGTAGTGGCACCTACCCTGCTCTACATTTGGGTCAGCGGAGACGATTGCAATGAAGTCAAAACAGCGTATAGTGCGCGACTGTTGGAACAACGGAAGGAGTGTGAGCCATGCTTGACAAGGAATGCGCTTTAGCAGGCGAAAGCAGGAGGGACCGGGCCTTCACTTTCACGGACCTGATTACGGTCCTGGCGGTGGTTTTCATCCTGATTGCCGTGCAGCTACCATCGATGGCCAACACCAGGGGCAAAGGACAGGTCGCCAGTTGCCTTTCCAATCACCGGCAGCTCGTGCGTGCATGGCAATGGTACGCGCAGGATAACAACGGACTACTCGTGGGCAATCTGGATGGAGGTGGCGTTTCAGTTCTGGCGAATAGCAACAAGACATGGGTGCTGGGTTGGTTTGACTTCAATGGAGGAACCAGTTTTGGTGCACCGGGCGGTGCTTCCGATACAAATACGCTGCTCCTCACTCAGTTTTCACAACTCGCTCCCTACCTCGGTCGGTCCGCTG
>DATNDF010000085.1 GCA_035607015.1 Candidatus Angelobacter sp.
TGCGGCGTATCAATCTGTCTGACATTGAATGCGTGTCCAAACGGCGATCCGGTCTGGCCGAGAGGTGGCATAACACGCTGCGTCCTTCGCACCGGGTCATCGTCGTCCGGCGCCGGCGCGGATGGTTCAAGGACTTCGTCGTTACACCAAAGAACCGCTATGTTTTTAAAACCGAGTTGGAACTGGCCATGGACAGGCTGCCGCAAATGCAGACGGGAGGGGGGTCGAAACCGGGCAGTGCATCGCGCTTGATTTCATCGCGTCACTAGACGCTCCCGAACACATCCGCACGCCCGTTGTGCGACAGGAGGGTTTTCGTGCAAGAAAGCGGCCCCCATTGTTGTGGAACGCTCTGCGTGCCGGGCCGTGTTGGAGCCTTCCCTCGCCACTCCGCTCGAAGAACACCCGACCGCAGCCGCCTCAATCTAATAAGCCCGTCCCACGCGCACGGAACGCCACTAAACAGATTGGTTGCGCGCGCGGGCAATTGGTTTACTCTCCCGACCTTGATGCCATTTCGATGAAAGACGAAACCATTGACATCGAATATCAATTCCAGCTGAGCAGCGGAATCCGCAAGCAATTCACTGTTCGATTGAAAAAGCCGGATTTGGAACTCGTCACCGATCGAAAAACCGTCCTCCCGGACTGGACAAAGCTGGAACACCATCAATGTCCCAATTGCCCGCTTGACCCCGCGCGGCACCCGCATTGCCCGATCGCGGCGAACCTGGTGGACGTCATCGAGGCGTTCAAAGAATGCCTGTCGATCGAGGAGGCAGACATCACCATACGCAGCGAGTCACGCGGGTATCACAAGCGGGCGACGGTTCAGTATGGCGTCGGCTCGCTGATGGGGCTCTATATGGCAGTCAGCGGTTGCCCGGTCATGGACAAGTTGCGGCCGATGGTTTACACGCATCTGCCGTTTGCCACCGTTGCCGAAACCATGTTCCGCGCCGCCTCCACCTATCTGCTGGCGCAGTATTTTTTGAGTCAACGCGGACGAGACCCCGATTGGAAGCTGGAAAGACTGGTTCGGATTTACGAAGATATCGGCACCGTCAACCAAAGTTTTGCCAGGCGGCTGTTGAGCATCAGCCCCAAGGATGCCAGCCTCAACGCGCTCGTCGGGCTCGACTGCTTCGCCACCGCCACGGCATTTTCCATCGTGCAGGACAGCCTGCGCGAGATTGAGCCGCTCTTTCGCGCCTACCTGGACAAAGACGGGGTGCGCTGACCGAGTCGGCCGCTACAAGGATGACGTGTCCGGCGTCTCCGTTGCGGGCAAATAACGAAGCTTGTCTTTTCGGCCGGTTGAGCTAATTGTTCATAAGCTCATCGGCGATTTTCTGAAAGGCCTGTTATGCGACAGACAACGATCGTTCCTGCTAGGCGCGTAGGCCGGGCGGCGCCTGTTGGCTTCACGCTTATCGAACTGCTCGTCGTAATCGCGATCATCGCGATTCTCGCGGGTCTGCTCCTGCCGGCACTGGCCAAAGCGAAGACCAAGGCGCAAGGCATCATGTGCATGAACAATGATCGCCAATTGATGCTGGCGTGGCGGCTTTACGTGGACGACAATCGAGATACGCTCCCATTTGCATACGTTGACGACAATCCTGCCAACAAGAATTACCGCTACGCCTGGGTCCACGGCATCCTAGATTACAACAACGCAAACCCCGCCAATTGGGACGTGACGAACACCATTATGCGAGGAGCGATCTGGCCTTACACGGGCGGTGCACTTCAGATATACAAGTGTCCGGCTGATGTCGTCCGGGTCAAACCAACGACTGGCCCGTTTAAAGGACAAAGTATTCCCCGTGCTCGCAGCATGTCGATGGACGCGTGGATGGGGATGAACGAGGGGGTTTACACCTGGTTTGGCGACAAAGTGGGCAACAGATATTTTTGGAAGTATCTCAAAATGTCGGACATCGTCGATCCTGGACCCGCGATGTCGTGGGTGCTGATCGATGAACACCCCGACAGCATCAACGATGGTTTCTTCGTTGTTGACATGCGCGGCTATCCGAATCCAGTGCAGGCAATGTTACCCGACTTTCCTGCAAGTTATCACAACAAGGCTGGCGGCCTGTCGTTCGCCGATGGCCACGCAGAAATTCATCGGTGGCGCGACCCACGCACAACTCCACCGGTCAGGCATGTGGTTGTCCAAACAGTCAATCAGGCAAACAACCAAGATGTTGTTTGGCTCTGGCAGCACACAACAAGTTTGCAATAACTTCGATTCTGATCTCGCTGCCGGCTTCAGAATGTCAGCTAAAAAACGACCGGGGCGGGGATTATTTGCGAATCGTACGCGACGACCGAAGAACTCGCGGCTCTAAATCTGAAAATCCACCGGGCGCGTGAGTTTGTTCAATACTTTGAGCTGGAGGTCCTCGAAAATCACCAGTGAGTTTGCCGGTATGCTGTGGGTCAGAAACACGTTCGCGCCTATCGTACTCGCTTCGCCCACGACGGTGTCTCCGCCCATGATGGTTGCGCCTGCGTAGATCGTCACATGGTCTTCGAGGGTTGGATGCCGTTTCTGGCCGCGCAACGTCTGGCCTCCGGAGAGCGATCGAGCCACCAGCCCAACGCCCTGATACAACTTGACGTGATTGCCGATGGTCACTGTCTCGCCCACAACCGTGCCGGTGCAGTGGTCCACGAAGAAATGCGTGCCGATCTTCGCTCCGGGGTGAAGGTCCATGCCGGTCCGGCTGTGCGCCCATTCGGTCATGATGCGCGGGATGAGCGTGACGCGCTTGCGGTAGAGTTCATGCGCCAGCCGTTGGACCGCGATGGCTTCGATGAAAGGGTAGGCGACGATGACTTCCTCCTTCGTCAATGCGGCGGGATCGCCGTTGTAGGCGGCTTCGACGTCCGTTTGAAGAAGTTCGCGCACCCGTGGCAGGCTGGCCAGAAAATCTCCGGTGAAACTGCGCGCCATCGGCCGCAGTTCCTTCTTCTTTGCGTCGGGTGGAGGCGCGTATTCGAGGCTCTTGTAGATTTCATCTTCGAGCCGCTCCCGCACCGCATCCATCAACGCGGCGGTTTCCGCTTTCAACTCCGATGAGTGAATCAGCTTGTCGTCGAAGAAACCCGGAAAGAGCAGGCGCAGCAGATCGGTGGTGATGGCGGCGATGGCGATCTTGGAGGGAAGGTTTTTGCCGTCGAGATGGTTGATGCCGCCCACGCGCGCATAGGAGGCGAGGAGCTGGTCGGTCAACTGGGTCACCGTCAGGTTGTTCACGAAACGGAGTATCCCGCAGGGCGGGATGAAACGCAAGCGGACGGCGGAAAGGAAAAAGCCGGGGCCTGAAAAGGCTCCGGCCTTGAATCGGGTCGGGAGGAATTATTTCGAAGAGTCCTTTTTGTCGCTGTCCGCGTTCTTCTTGCGATTGCGGACAAGGCCCGCCTTTTCGAGCTTTTCCTTGTCTTCCTTGCTGACCTTGGCGCGCTCTTCCTTGTTGAGCCTGCCGTCCTTGTTGGTGTCGTACTTTTCCAGCAATTCTTTTCGCAGTTTGCGCTGCTCTTCGGTCAGCTTAGGACGCTTCGTTCCGCCGTTGTCGGCATCAGCCGCGCGTAGAGCCGGCGCCAGGATCCCGAGCAGCGAAAGGCTGAGTGCCAATGTGAGTATTTTTTTCATAGCTTGCTTTGTCGATGGTGATCATCCGGCGCCGCGCCGGACAAACCCCACCATGATTTGTTTGAGTGTTGGACGCCGGGTCAGGACGAAAGGTTACGGGTCGATTTGCCCGCCCGGGGTTCCTCCAAGGCCGACGATTGCTTCGACCACCCGCGGGGGCCCGATGCCTTTCATGCAACGGAAATCGATCGGGCATTCACGTCGGAAACAGGGCGAACAGGGGGCGCCCGAGTCGACCACCCGCCAGCGCGGGTCGCCGGGCAGGGCGGGGCCCGTCAGTTGCGGCGATGTGCTGCCAAAGATCGCCACCACGGAAGTTCCGAGCGCCGCTGCCGCGTGCATCGGACCGGTGTCATTCGTCACCAGGACTCGGCAGAGCTTCAGGCACGCGCAGAGTTCCCGCAGTGAGGTGCGTCCGGACAAATTCACAAATCGCGGACGGAATTTCCACTGGTTCGCCGTTTTCCAAAATTCCTGTTCGATTCTCTCCGCAATGGCGATATCGCCTTCGCCCCCGAAAACCACCACGCCCCAACCCGGCCAGGCCGCCGCCTCTCTCGCCAACCAAAGAAAGTTATCCAGCGGCCAGCGTTTCGCGGGTCCATATTCCGCGCCCGGATTAAGGCCGAGCCAGTGCGCATTGTCCGCGAGTTCGAATTTTTGTCGTGCGGCCGCGACTTCGCCGGCCGTCATTTCGAGAAGGGGCGGCAGCGGGTCCGGGTTGGCGCCGAGTGCGGATACGAGATGCAGATAGTCACGGATCTGGTGAACATTCGTGCCCGAAGCAGCGCTCCGCATTTCGTGATTGCAGGAACCTGCGGAGGTGGAGCCGGTGCCACGGTGGTCACGGGCGACGAGCTTTTTAATTTCACCAACCGAACGTTTTCTCGTCGCCGTGCCACCGGCGCGCGAAGCAACGGCATTCGTCAAAAAATAATTCCGTCCCGGACGCCCGTAACCAATGCGCTGAGGAATACGCGCCAGCCACAGCTCCAGGGCCGAGCGATGAGAGTTGGCGAGGGTGAGGCCCGTTCGAAAATGTCCCGCGCGAAGTTTTCTCGCCACGCTCCAGAGGGTGTCCCGCTTTGAGAAGGTCACGATGGCGTCCACAGCCGGGTGATGCGCCCACAATCCGGCCAGCTTTTCGTGCGTGAGGAGTGTGATGAGGGCGCCGGGCGTCGCCTCGCGCAACCGGAGCAGGGCGGGAGTTGTCATCACGGCGTCGCCGAGCCAGTTCACCCCGCGCACGAGGATTCTTCCGAGGTGCGCGTCGTGGATGGCGTGGGGCGCAATCACGGTGTGTTCGGAATTGATGCAGTCGAATCGGTGGCCGCAACGGAAGCGCCGGTCCCGGTTCTTCTCCACTTTCCCGGCTTCCAGCGGTTGTGCACCCAAAACCAGTTCGCCGGATCGCGGCGGACGCCGATTTCCAACGCGCGGTTGACATCGCGCATGATGGCCTCGGAGGAACGCGGCCGGCCGCCTTCGTGGGTCGCAATTTCATCACCGACTTCGACGCGCCAGCGACCCGGCGAGACGCGATAACAGATCGCGGTGAAAACCGGGCAATGGTATCGCAACGCGAGCACCGCCGGCGCGGCGCTCGTGGAGCAGTCGCGTCCTAAAAATGGCAGCCGCAGGCCGTGGTCGCCCGCGTGTTGATCGGCAAGCAGGCCGAGCGCGGTGCCGCCGCGGCTCATCACGGTCTTCAAGGCGCCGGCGTCAGTGCGCCGTTCGAAGTAGAGGCAGCCGGATTTTTCGCGGAGCGATTGCAGGAGCCTGTTCAGGGCGGGCTGGCGCAGGGCGCGGTAGGTGGTTGCAAACTGATAGCCGGGCGCGAACGACGCGCACCGGGCGTAAAGCTCGAAGTTGCCGAAGTGACCGATGGCGATCACGCAGCTGGCGGGCGTTTCACCGGGCGCGGCCGCGTGAAGCTTTTCCACGCCCGCCGCCTGCACGACCTTCTTGATTTCGTCGTTGCTCATGGCGGCTGTTTTCACCGCGCAGGCGAAGTTTTCGCCAATGCGACGGAAGTTCTCTCTGACCAGGGCGCGGATCGCGGTCGGGGATTTTTCGGCGCCGAGGCACAAACGGAGGTTGTCCAACGCCACGCGCCGATGCCGTGCGTCGAGCGACCAGGCAAGCGATCCACCCGCCCGCCCCAGATGCGCCACGACGCGCAGTGGGAGCGCCTGCAACGCAGCGACGACCGCGCGCGCCAGGCAGTAGAGCAGCAGGTCCATTGTTCAGCGAAAACAGATTTTCTGCACGCAGTCGTGAAAGTCCTTGGCTCCGCTGAGAATCTTGATCTCGACCCGCATGAAGTAAATCGAGAGGTCGCGGCGGTCGATCTTCGGAAAGCGCACGGCATCCTTTTGCGTCGTGACGATGGCGTGGGCTTGGCGTTTCTTGCTCCGGTTGATGACATTCAACACCTCCTGTTGAGTGAACCGATGGTGGTCGGCAAAACGCTTCGAGTAAACGAGCTCGCCGCCGATCTGCGAGAGGCTCAGTTCGAAGCTTTCCGGTTGTGCAATCCCACTGAGCGAGGCGACCTTCCGGCCCTTGATCAGATCGAGGCCATGGCGTTCGCCCGTGAATACGTCTTCGAAGTAAAGCGGGTGATGCACACACTCGATGATCCCGGCGGTGCGGTTGTGTTGCGCAATGCGCTCACGGAGCGCGGCCGTGTTGCCATCGCTCTTGGTGATGAAGATGACATTGGCGCGCGACAGGTGCGAAGGCGGTTCGCGCAAAGATCCTCGCGGCTCCAGGTGCTCGTTGCCAAACGGCTGCTGGCAGTCAATCAGCACCACGTCCTGCCGGCGACCGCGCAGCTTCCAGTATTGGAATCCGTCGTCGAGCAGCAGCGTGTCGCAGCCGAATTTTTCAATTGCGTAACGTCCGCTCTTCACGCGGTCCTTGTCCACCAGAACGATGACATCCTTGAGGTTTGACGCCAGCATGTACGGTTCGTCACCGGCGGTTTCCGAATCGAGCAGCAGAGACCGTCCGTCCGACACAATGCGCGGTGGCGTGCGGTCCTGCCGGAACAGAAACCGGTCGATCAACCGCTTGGCCAGCGGCGGCGGCTTCGAGCGGTAACCGCGCGAGAGGATGGCCACCGTGCGGCCCTGGTCCCGGAGTTCGCGCGCAAATTTTTCCACGACCGGCGTTTTGCCGGTGCCACCCCAGGTCAGATTGCCAATGGCGATGACTTGCACGCCAAGCGTGAAGTCGCGCAGGATGCGGACGTTGTAAAGAAAACGGCGGATTTTTTTGAGGACCTGATAGATTTTAGAAAGCGCAAGCAAGGCGACACGCATCATTGCGGCCCGCTTGCCACGGCGTTGTTCGGAGATGACTTCGAGGACGAAGGTTTCCGCCGCCTCCGTCCAGTCTCGGACTCGCTCGCGCATGTATGCGCAGTCTGCCTACAGGCGGAGCGCGAAGCAAGCGGGCAAGGGCGCGGCGAAGAGCAGGTCGGTCCGGACAACTGTTGAATCAAAATCCGTTTGCCTTTGTGTCCGATTTCGCAACACTCCCGCGCATGAGCAAGACGAACAAGTTCGCCGCCTACCCGCGTCTCAATCCGCTCGGCGTGGGCGGACGCATCTCTGCCGCTGACCTGGTCGAGAAGACGTTTCTTGCCTACAATGCCGGGCGCCTGCGCGAAGCGGCCAGATTGCTCGCGGAAAAGATGCTGCCGGAGGATGGATTCGTCGGCATGAGCCTCACCGGCGCGCTCACACCGGCGGGCCTGGGCAAATCATGCCTCATCCCCCTCATCAGGGCCGGCTTCGTGGACTGGATCGTCTCCACCGGCGCGAACCTTTACCATGACCTGCACTACGGCCTCGACATGGCGCTGTACCAGGGTTCGCCATTCCTTGATGACGTGAAACTGCACCGCGACGGCGTCATCCGCATTTACGACGTGTTGTTCGATTACAACGTGTTGCTCGACACGGACGCGTTCGTGCGGGAAGTCATCCAGGGTCCGGAATTCCAGCGCACGATGGGCACCGATGAGTTCCATCGTTTGCTCGGCAAATACGTTCACGAACGGGGCAGGAAACTTGGCTTGAAGGATTCGAGCGTGCTCGCCACCGCGTACGAATGCGGTGTTCCGATCTTTACCAGCAGCCCCGGCGACAGTTCCATAGGAATGAACGTGGCCGCGATGGCGTTGCGTGATTCCAAACTGCTGTTTGACGTGAATCGCGATGTGAATCAGACCGCGGCAATTGTATACGAGGCAAAGTCCACTGGCCACACGTCCTCGGTTTTCATCCTTGGCGGCGGCTCGCCAAAAAATTTCATGCTCCAGACCGAGCCGCAGATCCAGGAAGTGATGGGGCTTGCGGAAAAGGGCCACGATTATTTTCTGCAATGCACCGACGCGCGCCCGGACACCGGCGGGCTGAGCGGGGCAACGCCGGCCGAGGCCGTGAGCTGGGGCAAGGTAGATCCCGACACGCTGCCCGATTGCGTCGTTTGCTACACCGACTCGACCATCGCGCTGCCGTTGCTGACCGCATGCTGTCTGAGCCGCGTGAAACCGCGCCGATTGAAACGCCTCTGTGATCGTCGGGACGAGATTCTGGAAAATGTGCGCGCCAAATACCTCAAGACCGGCAGCATATCCAAAGTGCTGACCTCGCGCAAAATCGCCAAACGCGGGAGCAGCGTCGGGATCAAAAGGAAATGATTTTGCCGCCGAGCGGGTCAGCGGGGTGACTCGCGACGCAGCGGGTCGTCCCGGGCAATGCGTCCGTGAACAGCATCCGCTCAGAGCGCTTCCTGATGTCACCAACCTGACGCTTGCATTCCGTTGGAGAGCGATTCATCCTGACCGCCCGTTTCATTTCGGGCGCACCAATGTGCTCCGAAGACGCAGTCACATGAGCAACTCGCCGGACACCGGTTTGGATTTGGAAGATCTGGAGCTGCAGCTCCTGCCCGCCTGGGCCAAACAGTCGCCGTCTGCCAATCGCTACGCCAGATACGAAGGCGGCGAAAAGGACTCAGGACCTCAAGATCGCGACCGGCGTGAGCGTCGTGGCCGGGGCCCGCAAGACCGCAGGCCGGGCGGAGACAGGCGCTCAGGCGACTCGCGTCGGTCCCGGGACGACCGCGGCCGTCCGCCGCGGCGGGAGGGATTCGATCGTTCCGAAGCATCGCTCCGGGAGGACAAACCGGAGGTGGTCTTGTCGTTGCCGGAAGTGACCGTGACGATCGTACCGGAGGAAAAGGGGGTCGAATCACTCGCCCGGCAGATCAAGCTGACCGGCCGCGCGTATCCGGTCTTTGACATTGCGCATCTGATTTTGAAGCGTCCGGAACGTTACCGCGTCACCTTCGGCGCGATCAAAAAGCCCGATGGGCAGGTTCCTCAACAGCTTTGGCTCTGCAATCTGGACGACACGATCTGGCTTTCCGAGCGCGATGCGGTCAGTCACGCACTCCGCCGGCACTTTGACACGTTTTACAAAGCCGAGCGCATACCAACCGACCCGCCCAAGGGAACGTACACCTTCGTCGCACAATGCAGTTTGAGTGGCGTGGTTCTTGGACCTCCGAATTATCACGATTATCAGAACAAGTTGCGCAAATTGCACTCCGAACGGTTCGCCCGGATGCCGTTCGAGGCTTACAAGTCGAAGGTGCGAATCGTGAAGGACGAAGCCGTGGTTAAAAAATGGATCGAGGAACAAAGCTTCAAGACGGAGTTCAGCTGCCTCAACGTGCCTGAACCGAAAAAGCTCGGCAGCCGTGAAGACGTGGAAAGGCATTTTAGCGAAGTGCATTCGGGAAACATCATCAGCGCGGTTGAAGCGCACACCCTGTCCGGATCCGCGGCGCAGCAGTTGCCGACACCCGCGTTGCGCCAGTTGCTGCGGCGGGCCTGGGATGAACAGGAGCGGTTTCCGATCAAAGTCGTCACCACGCTCAGCCAGCAGCTTGCCCCGCATGGTCTGCAATTCTTCAAGGTCAACAAAACCATCACCCATGTGGCCGTTGCGCGCCCGCACTTTCTCGATCTCGATGCCACGCCCGTGTCGGAAGGAATCAAACGCATTGTCGATCACATCAACGCGCGTCCCGGGTGTACTCGCCGTCGGCTGATCGAGGCGCTTTCGCCCTCGCCGACGGTCGCAGCCACCGTGGCGGCCGGTGCGGACGGGACTCTTCCGGCGGGCCGGCAGACGATTGATTCAACCGCGCGTCATGCCGCAATGCAGGAGCCGACCCCGGAACAAACAGCCGTGATTGCGGATTTGCACTGGCTGATTCATCAGGGGCACGTGATCGAGTTCGCGAACGGTCGGATCGAGACCGCCAAAAAACCAGTTCCGAGACCGCCCAAGCCGGCCGAGAAACCCGCCGCAACCGTGCCGGGGCCGGTGACAGCCGACGACGCGCTTCCCAAAAGCCGTCCAGCGACTGCGGAGACAGGGTCGCCTTCACAAGCCGGTACGTCGTCCGAAGATATCCCGGGGACTTTGGAAACCGGACAACAACCGGGGGGGGAGCGAAGTGGCGGCATCTGGGACCGTTGATTCGGGTGCGGGAACTGGCATCGCGCCTTCCGAGGCGGCGCCGCGAAGCGATCCTGCGACCGCACCGGCAGGCGGCGTATAGCGGTCAGCGTTGCGCCCTTCGTTACCGTGTCGCCAACTCCTGCGGCGGAATATCAATGCTCGACAGCGTTTCGCCCGCCCGCGAATAATCCGCCGAATTTTTCGCATGAAACAAAAAGCCTACGCGCGCGCGGGTGTTGACATCGATCTTGGGAATCGCGTCAAGTCGACGCTCCCACGGCTGCTCGCGATCACGCGTCGCCGCGAAGTGCTCGGCAAGGTCGGCGGATTCGGGGGTCTTTTCGCGCTCGATACCAAGAAGTATAAACAACCCGTGCTTGTCTCGAGTGTTGATGGCGTCGGCACCAAGTTGAAGATCGCATTCGCGATGGGCCGCCACGACACCATCGGGCAGGACCTGGTCAACCATTGCGTCAACGACATCGCCGTGTTGGGCGCCGAGCCCCTGTTCTTTCTTGATTACCTCGGCACCGGACTGCTTGAACCGCACGTTTTTTCAGAAATCATCAAGGGCTTCGCCAAAGCCTGCGCCGAAAACAATTGCGCGCTCATCGGTGGAGAGACGGCTCAGCTGCCCGGTTTCTACCGGACAGGTGAATACGATGTGAGCGGCACGATCATCGGCGTCGTGGAAAAATCCCGGATGCTCGACGGCAGATGCATCAAGCCCGGTGACGTGGTGGTGGGAATCGCTTCCAGCGGACTGCACACCAACGGCTATTCGCTCGCGCGCAACATCTTCTTTAAGCGGATGCAACTCAAGCCCACCAGCCGCGTCGCAGAACTCGGCAACACGATCGGCGACGAACTGTTGAAGGTTCATTTGAGCTACGGCCCGCTTGTGCAAAAACTGATCCGGCGTTTCAACGCTCATCCGCCCACAGCCGGGCATGGGACGGCGCTCCGCGCATTCGCGCACATCACCGGCGGCGGGTTCATCGACAACATCCCCCGCGTCTTGCCGAAGGACTGTGATGTCATCATCCGCAAGGGCGCGTGGGACATGCCGCCGATTTTCCAACTGATTCAGGCCCGCGGCGGCGTGCCCGAAGACGAGTTGTACCAGGTTTTCAACATGGGCATCGGCATGACTGCTATTGTTGCTGCCGACAAGGTGGACGCTGTGTTGAAATTCATTCGCGTGCAAAAGTCGGTGGCCTGGTCGATTGGAGAAGTAGTGAAGGGCCGAGGTCGGGTGCAATTGATCGAGGGTCGGTAACAAATGCTGTCATGGTGAATCGGACTCCAGATTGGAACAACCGGAGTGGCGCGTTGCCGCGGATGAAAAGAACTCATCGACATTCTGTAATTGTAGAAAGGGGATGACCCGGATCATCTGACCTCGAAATCGTCCCGCGCCGGTCGTAAGGATGGATTCGCGCGCGAGGTCCAAGTTCGGCAGGCCAGCGGTGTGATATTTCGGGCGGGGCAATCCAAAAGGAAGAAATAAGGCCGCCCCGGACCGGCAGAACTCACAAGGCGGTCAGCTTTTTTCCCCTTTCAGCAGCGACACGGCATAGTCCCGATTCATGCGGGCGATGAAACCAAGGCTGATTTCCTTCGGGCAAACGGCTTCACATGATCCGGTGACCGTGCAGTTGCCGAAACCTTCCGCGTCCATCGCCCGGACCATGTTCGTCACGCGCCGGTCTTTTTCGATCTTTCCCTGCGGAAGCAGGCCGAGATGGGAGACTTTCGCGGCCACAAACAGCATCGCACTGGCATTCTTGCACGCGGCAACGCAGGCGCCGCAACCAATGCATTGCGCGGCGTCCATCGCGAGGTCGGAAGCGTCCTTGGAAACGGGAATCCCATTGGCATCCGGCACACCGCCGGTTGAGACGGACACGAACCCGCCGGCCTGCATGATGCGATCGAAGGCGCTGCGATCCACAATGAGGTCCCGCAGAACAGGAAATGCCCTTGCGCGCCACGGTTCGATGGTGATGGTGTCGCCGCTCTGAAAATGGCGCATGTGCAATTGGCAGGCGGTGGTGCCCTTGCGACCGCCGTGGGGAACACCGTTGATGACCAGGGAACACGCGCCGCAAATACCCTCGCGGCAATCGGAATCGAACGCGATCGGTTCCTTGCCTCGCGTGATAAGTTCCTCGTTCACCACATCGAGCATTTCCAGGAACGACATGTCCGGGATGATGTTCCTGGCTTCGCAGGTTTCGAAGCGTCCGGCCGATTCCGGGCTCTCCTGGCGCCAGACTCTGAGCGTGAGGTCCATTATTTGTAACTCCTCTGCGTCATGTGGGCTTCCTCGTACTCGAGGGGTTCCTTGTGAAGCGCGGGCGGTTTGTCCTGTCCCTGGTATTCCCAGGCCGCGACGTAGGCGAAATGTTCGTCATCCCGACGCGCTTCGCCGTCTTCGGTCTGAAACTCCTCGCGAAAATGGCCGCCGCAGGACTCGTTTCGATGGAGTCCGTCAAGGCAGAGCAATTCGGCAAATTCCATGAAGTCCGCCACGCGCCCGGCGTATTCAAGGTCCTGGTTCAACTCGCCGTTTTTACCGGTGACATTGACGTTGTTCCAGAATTCCTCGCGCAACAGGGGAATGCGGTTCAACGCCTCCTTCAAGCCGGCTTCGCTGCGCGACATGCCGCATTTCTCCCAGAGCAGTTTGCCCAGTTCGCGGTGCAGACTCGTCACTGTCCGCCTGCCTTTGATGGCCAGCAGCCGGTTGGTCCGGGCTCGGGACGTTTCTTCGGAGGTCTTGAAACCGGCATGGCTCGCCGGAATTTTGAACTGCTTCGACGAAGCGAAGTAGTGGCCGATGGTATAGGGCAGAACAAAATAACCGTCGGCCAGGCCCTGCATCAGGGCGCTGGCGCCGAGCCGGTTCGCGCCGTGGTCGGAGAAGTTCGCTTCCCCGACCACGAACAGACCCGGGAGGTTGCTCATCAAATTGTAATCCACCCACAGACCTCCCATCGTGTAATGCACCGCCGGATAAATGCGCATCGGCACTTGATACGCGTTTTCTCCGGTGATTTTCTCGTACATGTCGAACAGATTGCCGTAACGCTCCCTGATCCGTTCTTCGCCCAGTCGCCGGATGGCGTCGGAAAAATCGAGGAACACACCGAGTCCGCCGGGACCAACACCCCGGCCTTCGTCGCACACCTCTTTCGCGGCGCGGGAGGAAATGTCACGCGGAGCCAGGTTGCCGAAGCTCGGGTATTTTCGTTCAAGATAGTAGTCGCGATCCGCTTCGGGAATCGTGCCCGGAGGTTTCTGACAGTCGTCCTTCCTCTTCGGAACCCAGACGCGCCCGTCGTTGCGCAGCGATTCAGACATCAAAGTGAGCTTCGATTGATGATCGCCGCTGACGGGAATGCACGTCGGGTGAATCTGCGTGTAGCACGGGTTGGCAAACGCGGCGCCCTTCTTGTACGCCCGCCAGGCGGCGGTGACATTGCAGCCTTTCGCGTTCGTCGAGAGAAAAAAGACATTGCCGTACCCGCCGGTCGCCAGCACCACGGCGTCGCCCGCGTGCGAGGAGATTTCGCCGCTGACCAGGTCGCGCACGACGATGCCCTTCGCATGGCCGTCGATCACAACCAAATCCAGCATTTCCGTGCGGGGAAACATTTTCACCGCGCCGAGGCCGATCTGACGGCAGAGCGCCTGATAAGCGCCGAGCAGCAGTTGCTGGCCGGTCTGGCCGCGCGCATAAAACGTCCGTGAAACCTGGGCGCCGCCGAAGGAACGGTTGTCGAGATAGCCGCTGTATTCGCGGGCGAACGGCACGCCCTGGGCGACGCACTGGTCGATGATGTTCACGCTCACCTGCGCAAGCCGGTAAACGTTTGCCTCACGGGACCTGAAATCGCCGCCTTTGACCGTGTCGTAGAACAGCCGGTAAACGCTGTCTCCATCGTTCTTGTAATTCTTGGCGGCATTGATGCCGCCTTGCGCGGCGATGCTATGGGCGCGGCGGGGACTGTCCTGAAAACAAAAGCACTTCACGTTGTAACCAAGTTCGGCGAGCGTCGCCGCCGAAGACGCCCCGGCGAGGCCCGACCCAACGACGATGACATCGAACTTTCGTTTGTTGGCCGGGTTCACCAGCTTCATCTCGAAACGGTGCTTGTCCCACTTCTGCGCGATCGGGCCGGCCGGAATTTTCGCGTCGAGAACCATGTTACTTCAAAGCCTCCTTTCCGTACCCGAGCAGGATCGCGATGGGGATGGAGGCATAACCGAGAAAAATCAACCAGGCGGACACCCTGGCCAGTCGATCGATGAGCGGCCCGTAGGCGGCGTTCTTCCAGCCGACCGACTGGAACATCGCGCCCACGCCGTGGCTGAGGTGCAGGCAGAGCAGCGCCATTGCAACAAGATAAAAGGTCGACACAAGCGGGTTTGAAAAGCCGGTCACCATCATCGCGAAAACATCATGCCGCCCCTTCCCGTCGCGCAGCGCCACAAAATCCTGGCCGGTCAAATTGAGGGACTTCACCTGCGCCGTGAAATGAAGCAGGTGGTAGATGACGAACGCGGCAATGATCAAACCGCTCATCAGCATGGTGCGCGAGGCGTAACTGGCGGCGACTGGCGACGGGTCGCCCGCGTAGCCGACCGGCCGCGCCATTTTGTTCTCCGCCGAAAGTTTGACCGCCGACCAGATGTGCAGGCCGACCATGCCGAGCAGGACGATGCGCGCCGGCCAGAGAATCTCCTTGTTGGATTGCAGGAAATCGCCGTAACGATTGATCGCCTCCGGTCCGAGAAAAATCTGTAAATTGCCCAACAGGTGTCCGACAACGAATAAAAAAAGGGCGCCGCCGCTCACCGCCATGAGAAATTTCTTGCCAAGCGAAGATTTGAACAGGTTTGCGCCGATATTCATTTCAAAGTTGGCCGGAACCGCCGCCAAATGTCAGACATTCTAATGATGCACGACGAACACCGTCAATGCGCCTGAGCAGGTATAAGTGGGACTTGCCCGCGGGTTACATCGACTAATCGCGAACGAAAAATCAGTCGCGCGGGTTGAACCGCGACTCTTTCGCCAGTTGTTCCCACAACGCGCGCTCGCCGGCGCCAACGCGATCAGGCACCTGGATGTCCAGCACCACGAATAGATCACCGCGTCCGCCCTCGCGTCGCTGCAGACCCTGGCCGCGAATGCGCAGCTTCTGACCGCGCTGCGCGCCCGCCGGGATCCTGATGCTGACGCGCCCGTTCAACGTTGTGACCGATACCTGAGCTCCGAGCACGGCTTCCCACGGCGCCAGATCCAGATCGCACAACAGGTCGTCGCCGTCCACACGGAAGTCCGGGTGTTTCGCGAATCGCACGCGCAAAAGCAGGTCGCCTGCCGCACCGCGTCCGAAACCCGGCTCGCCGCGGCCTGCCAGGCGCAGTCGCTGTCCTTCTCGAACACCCGCGGGGATTTTCACCTGATAATTCTCAACCTTGCCCATCCGGCCGCTGCCGTGACATTGGGGACAGGTCCGTCCCTTGATTTCGCCGTTGCCACCGCAGCGGTCGCAAGCCGCATCGCGCCGCAGCGACACGGGACGAACGGAACCGCTCAATGCCTCCTCGAGCGTCACCATGATGTCGGCCTCGATATCCTGGCCCCGCTGGGAAGATTCCTGAAAGGCTCCGCCAAAGCCTGCGCCGCGCCGCCCTCCGCCCGTCGAACCGAAGAACTGCTCAAAGAAATCGCTGAAACCCGTGCCCCCAAAGTGAAACTCAAAATCGCCGGCCTGCTCCTGCCCGGTCCCGGAACGCCAGGTCCGCTGCTGCCAGCCCGGTGGCGGCCGGAATTCCGCGCCCTGTTTCCAGTTCGCGCCGAGTTCATCGTACTTCTTTCGTTTCCCGGGATCACTCAGGACTTCATACGCCTCGTTGATCTCCTTGAACTTTTCCTCGGCGGTTTTTTTGTCTTTGGCGACGTCGGGGTGGTATTGTCGCGCGAGTTTGCGGAACGCCTTGCGAATGTCCTCGTCGCTCGCTGTCCGTTCAACACCCAGAATCCTGTAATAGTCCCTGAACTCGACTGCCATAATTTCGTTTCTCTTCGGCCGCGCGCCGTCTTTCGATCCGGCTCATCGCACCGGATGCGCCCAGAATGTAGCGTTGTGTCCCGTTCTTTCAATAACCGTGATGCCGGTCCCTGGCCCGGTGCGACGTGCGCGCGGTCATCAAGGCCGGCGGGCCGGGGTGGACAACCGTTGGTCGTCGTGATGATCGCGCCATCCTCCGCT